>NZ_JBIAHP010000005.1:391687-402875 GCF_042870715.1 Streptomyces sp. NPDC006463
GGAAAGCTCCTCCACGTGCTCCACGGCGAAGTCGGCGCAAGCCGCGGTGGTCGGCTGCTGGTCCATGTCGTCGTGCATGGTCACTCCTTCACAACGGCGGGCTCACGCCCGGCGAAAGCGGCCCGGCCGGTCCGGGCCGGGCGGGATGGGGCCGGGTCTGATCAGGTCAGGGCGATGCCGGCGGTGAGACCGCCGCCGATCGCCGCGCCCAGCCAGGTCTCCTTGTCCCAGCCGAGGAACCCGGGGGCGTCGAGCGTCTCCAGCTCCTCGACGGCGAAGTCGGTCGTGGACTCGGCCAGCGGGGAAAGGTTCTCGGTGGTGCTCATGGGGTCCTCCTGAGGGAATCTCGATGTGCTGTGCCCTCATCCTGCGGCCGACGGAAATGCGTGGGAAGCCTTTTCCGCAGTCCCTGCGGTCAGGACTGCGCTGCGGGTTCCGCATCCATACGGCCCGGCAATCAAATCGCTACGGTCCACTCGTCCGGTCGCTACGGTCTCCGCAGTCATCCGAACTCCGGTGCTGCGACCTGCTTGCGCCAATTCACTTCGGTTGTGCCGCCTGCGCGATCAGGTGTACTGATTGCTCATCTAATTCCGTTGAGCAGGGGTGGATTGTGGAAATCGCCGAAATCGAAGAAGGCGTGAATTTCTCGGGGGCTGAGGATGCTGAGCGGCTGAGTTCCTGGTTCGTCGGTGAAGGGGCTGAGCTGCAGCCTTTGGCACATGCCGTTCTGGTCCAGCCCGGCGGGGACGTCGCTGCACTGGTTCAGTCGGATCTGCTCGCGCCCGGTGCGACCGTGTTCGCCGACGCCTCCCCGTCCCTGGCCGAGGAGACCGGCGTCCGGTTCGTGGCGGTCGAGGGAGGTGCGGAGCACGCCGGTGACGAACTGATCATCTCCGGCAGCCTGTATGTCCAGGTGTTCGACTACGGCTCCCTGGCCTACCTCTCGGTGGCCGGGCCGACCGTTGTCCGTATGACCTGCACCGAGGACTACGAGGCCTTCCTCGAGGACGCTGACCGGGCCGTGCAGGAGGGGGTATGGGCCGAAGCGCTCGGCCACCCCTCCGTTCAGCTCGCCGATCTGGACGCGCTTGCCTCGCCACTGCGGGCCGTCGGCCTCGGCCGGCTCTACCTCACCGCCGAGGGCCGGCTCCGCACCAGCGTGGGCGGCCAGGATCTGGGCCATGTCAGTGCCGGGGCCGAGACGGTGCGGGCCGCTGCGCAGGCGTTCGGGGGAGATCCGTCACTCGGTGCCGTCGTGCCCGCGCCGCTGCTTCGCTCCGGTGCCGCCGAACGGCCGTGGCTGCGGCGCTACCTGCATGCGCTGGAGGTCAAGCGCCGACTGGTGGAGAAGTTCGGGCCGGACATGCGCATCTCGGGTTTCGGCGGCCGTTTCACATCCGGGCTCGTGGCACTTCCTGTCGAAGCTGCCGACCGGCCGCTGCTGGTGGAGGCACAGGGGGAGATCTTCGCTGTCCGGACCGACGACTTCCGGCTCTTCCGACTCGGCAGGGGCTCGGCCTGCCTGTTCGAAGTCTTCTCCGCGCTGTGCACCGAGGACACGGCGGAGTCCCGGGGGCGGGCCGCAGCCGTGGCCGGACCGCTCCTCGGCATCACGGCCGAAGAGGCGCTGCGTGCGTACGCCGACGTCGAGGCCAAAATGTGCCTGACCACCGCTGCCGATCGCGCTGCGGGCGGGACCGTCTGATGTCCAGTTCCGTCCTCGCACCCGAACTCGACGGGCTCGCCGGGCAGCTCGTCGAGGCTCTCGGATCTTCCATCACGGTGGCCGAGCTGTACGGCCCGCTGGGCGGCCCGGTCTATCACGAGCTCACGGCCGACGACACCAACGAGGTCCGTGATGTGCTCGCCCTTCTGCGCGGCACGCAGGGACCGGTCCTGGAACTGGCATGCGGATCCGGTCGGTTGACCCTCCCCTTGCTCGTTGCGGGCCACGAGGTGACCGGGATCGACACTTCGCAGAGCCTGCTCTCGAAGCTGCGCGACCGGCTGTCCGCGCCTTCCGCCCTGCGGCTCGCCCGGCGCCTGACGCTGGTCGAGGCCGACATGTGCGCCCTGGACCTGGACGGCCGTTTCGCCGCGGCGCTGCTCGGTACCACCACCGTCGGTCTCGTGCCGCCTGCCGACCGTCCCGACTTCTTCCGCCGGGTGCACGATCATCTGGCGCCCGGAGGCTTGTTCGTACTCAGCGCGCACACCCCGGCGGCGACAGCAGGCCCCGGCGACCCGGTCCAGGAGGAGCTGCGCCCGCTGGTCACCCCCGGGGCGGTGAACTTCGTCATCGACCGGGCCGAACCCGAGCACGCGCGACGCCATGTCTCCATCCTGCGGATTCCCGCACAGGGACAGCCCCTGCTGCTGACGTCCACCGTCCACGTGCCGACCGCCGCCACGCTCATCGATGAGCTCACCCGCGCCGGGTTCGAGGTGGATGCGGCCCGCACGGCTCGCCCGACATCCGCTGCACCCGCCGATCTGAGCATTCTGGTTGCACGAAGGAGCAAGCGATGAACCCCACCGAGCCGTACCCGTCCGGTCAGCCCCACTATCCGCTGTGGGAGTCCCTGCTGCCGCTCGGGCAGCAGGGACGTCCGGAACGGCGGGCCGTCGGGGCGAAGGGCTCGCGGCTGCGGTTCGCCGACGGCAGCGAGGTCCTGGACGCCACCAGCGGCCTGTGGAACGTCAATATCGGCTACGGAAACGCGGAGATCGCCGATGCGATCGCACAGGCCGCCCGCGACGCCTCGTACCTGAATCTGTTCCGCTTCTCCCACACCTACGCGATCCAGGCCGCCGGGGACCTGGTCGCCGCGGCCGGGCCCGCAGCGTTCCGGCGTGTCGTCTTCTCCACGTCCGGCGGCTCCGCGAACGACCTCGCGATGAAACTCGCCCGCCAGTACGCGGTGCTGCGCGGTGAGTCCGAACGGCGCCTGGTCGTCGGCCTCAAGGGCAGCTACCACGGGCTGACCTACGGCGCGCACTCGCTGACCGGGGAGTCTCTCGGCCAGCGGATGTACGGGGTGGACCTGCGCAACGTGCGGCATGTGGATCCCTCCGCTCCCGAGGAGTTGGAGCGGTTCATGAAGCGGCACGGCTCGCAGGTGGCGTCGCTGGTCTGTGAACCGGTGCTCGGGTCCGGCGTGCGCCCGCTGTCCGCCGAGTTCATCGAGACCGTCATGGCGTTGCGGCGGGAGTACGGGTTCCTCCTCGTCGCGGACGAGGTGGCGACCGGATACGGCCGCACCGGCCCGCTGTTCGCGAGCTCCGCGTGGGCCGAGTCCCCTGACCTGCTACTGACGTCCAAGGGGCTGACCAACGGCACCTGCGCCGCGTCGGCCGTCCTGGTCTCCCACGAGGTCGCTGCCGTGTACGAGCAGTCCGACGCCGTGCTGCTGCACGCGGAGACGCAAGCGGGAACTCCCGCCTCCTGCGCGGCGATCACGGCGACGCTGGGGCAGTTCGCAGAACTGGACGCCCTGGGGGCTGCGGCCAGGACCGGGCACCGGCTCGACGGGATACTGAGCGACCTCGCCGAGCGGATACCGGCGGTGGGCGGCACCAGCGGAGCCGGCTGCTTCCGCGCGCTGCATCTGCGTGACGCAGACGGTGCACCGTTCGACGGCGAGGCAGTGCAGGCGGCCATCGGGGGGATCCGCGGCCACGGGGCCCTGGTGTACCCCGGCCCCGGGTGCGTGCAGCTCGTGCCGATGCTCACCAGCAGCGAGCAGGACCTCGACGACCTGGCGTACGCGCTGTCGCGCGGTTTGGCCGAGGCGAGCAGCCGGGCAGGTCTGAGATGAGTGGCGCTGCTCGCCCGGGGCTCGTGCCGGGACCGCCCGCGGTCTGGCAGCGAACGTCCCGGGTGCACCTGGGGCCGGGAGCCATCGGGGAGGTGTTGGCCGCGGAGCGGCCCGGCCGTGCGCTGCTGGTGGTCGATGCCCACCAGCCCGGACTGGCGGATGTCATCGGCCGTGTCCCGCGTGCCGCGCGCACCGACCTGATCCGTCTCGACCCCGAGGGCTGCGATCTGGAGGCGAGTGTGAGCCTGGCCGAGCGGCTGCGGGACTTCGACTGCGTCGTGTCGGTGGGAGGTGGGTCGATCATGGACGCGGTGGCGCTCGCCCGGCTGTTCACCGCCGCGCACGAAACCCAGGATCGGATCCGACTCGGCGGCGGGCGCCCCGGTCTGGTCCGCGGCCCCGCGATGAGCGCACTCGGCCGGCACCCCCGGCTGGTCGCCGTACCGACCACCGTGGGCACAGCCGCCGAGGTCAGCGCCGCAGCCACCGTACTGGTGGGCGGGCACCGAAAGCTCGTCATGCATCCACTGCTGGCGGCCGACGTGGTGGCGCTGGACCCGGTCGCGACCCACAGCCTGCCGCGCCCGCTGGTCCGTGAAGGGGCCCTGGAGGCGATCCTGCGACTCTGCAACGGCTATGTGCCCCGGCCGCCCGGCCATCGGTTTCCCCCGACTGCCGACGCCGAGGCCCTGGACCTCTTGCGGGACCTGGTGCACGCCGTCGTCGCCGACCGTCCGTCGCTCGACGTCGCCGTACTCAGCGCGCGCACCATTCTCGGCTTCGCCAGTGTCGGCCGGGACGCGTTCGCCGGAAAGGTCTGGTACCTGGCCAACGAGCTCGCTTCCATGGCCGATGTCCGCAAGATGCAGGCGACCGTGGCCGTCGTGCCGGTCGTATGGGCTCGGGTGCTGGACGGTGATGTGCGGTTCGGTGAGGCCGACCGGCTCCGGGCCGCGTGGTCCGCGATCCGATCGGGCTGCCCCGACCTGCCGGACGACCCGGTTCAGGGCATCGCCGTCCTGTCCCGCTCCTGGGGCGTCGCCGGCCCGCTGCCCCACTGCGATCCCGAAGCCGTCGCCGACCGCACGCTGCGCGCGTGGGGCGGTGGGCTGCCCATGCTGAACGGCTTCACCCGCCGTGAACTCACCCGCCTGTACGCCGAGGCCTTCCAGGGAGTCCCCCAGTGATTGATTTCTCCGCCACGCTCGTTCCCGAGAACGGACTGGTCAGCGCACGGGCCGTGCGCCCACCGCGGAGGCCCGCCGAACCGTTGTGGCAGGGCCTGGCCGAGCTGCACCGCAGCCGTACCGGGGCCCCGGAGCAGCAGGACGCCGCGCTGAGCCCCACGGTGGTGGGTGCCTATGGCATCTCGCCGTCCGACACCCTCACCCGCGCCGCCGGTGAGGCGGTGGAGCGCTTCGCGCTGTATCCGGTCCCCGGCGAGGGACGGGTTGCCCGTCTCGAACAGCTCGGCGACGAGGCGCTCGACCCGACCGCAGCCGGCGTACGGCTCGCGGATCCCGCCGGCACAGGACGCACGCTGCGCTGGTACCCGGCGCAGCGGCTGGACCACGGCACCCCCCTCCACGTACCGGCCGGACTTGTCGACTACCCCGCGCGCCCCGAGGACGCCGAAGGCTTCGACCCCTCACCCTCAGGAGCCGCCTCGGGCGGTTCGCGCGAGGCGGCCCTGCGATCCGGGCTGCTGGAAGTGATCGAGCGGGACGCCTTCCTCACTGCGTGGTTCCACCGGCTGCCGCTGCGCAGGCTCGACCCGGACCGCTTCCTCGCCGACGCGCCCCGGCCGGCCCCGCCGAGCCTGCAGCGGTTCCGGCAGGCGCTCGAGGCCGCCCGCGCCATCGGGCTGTCGCCCGTTCTCGCCCGCGTCCCCACCCATGTACCCGGGGTCGTCTGCACCGTGGGCATCGTGATCGACCATGAGGGCGGCCAGTCCCTGGCAGCCGTCGGGGCCAGCGCCTCCGACGACCCGGGAACCAGCGCCGTGAAGGCCCTCCAAGAAGCCCTGCAGATCCGCTCCGCACTGCGGCTCGTCCAGGAGACCGCTCCGACCGCGGACCCCTCCCGCCGCCCGCGCACCGACCTCGAGCGCGCCCAGTACTTCGCCTCGGCGGTCGGTGTGCGTGCCGTGCAGCGCTGGATGGACTCTTTCGTCCCGCTGGGGGACGCCGAAGCGGAAACACCCGGCACCACTACCGTCCAGGCCCTGGTCGAGGCTCTGCGCCGGCAGGACGTGGATCCCGTCGCGGTCGACCTGACGCATCGTCTGCCCGACCGGATCAAAGCCATGGGCTGGTGTGCCGTCAAGGTGATTCCCGTGGGAATGCAGGCCCTGCGCATGGACGACAGCCTTGATTTCACCTGGCACCACCAGCGGCTGAGCGCGGCTCGGGAGCGGTTCGGGCTCGGCGAGGACACCATCCCGGCCGACCCCGAACCCCACCCCCTGATCTGACGGGGAGCCGGCCGCATCCTCAGCCGGTCCCCCCATGGCCTCGCCTGGCGCGCATCATGCGGCCAGGCTGCTCCCCAGCGTCCGGACCAGATCGGTACGGCTGTTGATTCCCAGCTTGCGGTAGGTATGGGTCAGATGGAACTCCACCGTCCGCTGGGTGACGTACAGCCGACGCGCAATCTCTTCGTTGCTCAGCCCCATGAGGGCGAGTTCGGCGACGCGTCGCTGGCCGGTGGTGAGGGCGCGCGGGCCGACCTGGGAGAACCGCCGAGGCCGCGCGCCGGTGGCGACCAGCTTCTGGTAGGCCTCCTCCGCGGCCCGCCGGGCTGAACCGGCCTGGGCGAGGCCCAGGGCCCGGCGCAGTTTCTCACGTGCCGCCTCGGTCCGGTCGGCCCGGTGCAGAGCGGTGCCCTGGGCGATCAGGGACTTCACGAGTTCCAGGCGATCGGCTGTGTTCTCCAGCAGGGCGACCGACTCTTCCAGCAGGTCCAGGGATTCTGCGCGCGGGCCTGCGAGAGCGGCGCTACGGAGGCTCTTCGCGAGGGTCACGGGCGCGCCCCACCGGCGCGCCAGGACGAGTTCCTCGTCACAGAGCCGCTGGGCTTCCTCGTCCTGCCCTTGCTTCCGGTGGAGCAGGGCGGCCCGGGACCGCCAGTCGATGCGGCCGGGATTGTCGCCGCCGTACTGGGACAGGAGGCGGCCGCAGTGCTCGAGATCGTGGAGTGCCGACTGGTCCTGGCCCTCGGAGGCTCGGAGCTGGGCCCGCACCGCCAGGAAATAGGGGCGCAGCCAGTTCTCGGGCGAGTTGCGGAAGCGGCGGTCGTCGGCGATCCGCCGTGCCGCGTCCAGTTGGCCGTTCTCGATCAGTGGAGCCATCGCCGCGGCCGCCACGAACGCCCCGTAGGGATGCGGGCCGGGCAGCAGTCGCAACCCTTCTTCGCCTGCTGCCAGTGCCCCGGGCAGATCGTCCAGGTGGAGTCGGATCTGGGAGAGTTCGGCGAGCAACACCGCTCGGATGGGCAGCGGTTGACCCTTGAGGCCGAAGCCGCCGATCGTTTCCGCCCATTGGCCTGCCAGTTCGAGACGCCCGGCATGCCGGAGCGTCCCGATCGCCAACGTGGCCGCCCAGAGCGTTTCACGCCCCGCGTCAAAGGCGCGCAGCGCGCGTTCGGCACAGCCGGCCGCCTCATCCGCAGTACCAGTACCCATCGACATCTGCAGAGCGTGAGCGGCAAGGAGCACGCGCTCTCCGGGGGTGGCCCCGGAAAGCTCGGTCGGAACAGTGGTGTGCGGTGGGATCTGTGCGGGCAGCCCGGCAGCCACAGCCGATACGGCGCGCTGCCCCCAGAGGCGGTGAAGCGTTTCGGTGTCCTGCGGTTCGGTCTCGGCGGTGAGCATGTCGAGCAGGTCCACTGCCCGTCGAGCCTGCCCGCACTGGACGAGTTCTTCGGCAAGGAGCGGAATGGCGCGGGTCTGGAGGGCGTGGTCCTCGGTGAGCCCGATTCCCTCCCCCAGGTGCTGGACTGAAGAGGGGAGGCCCATACTCGCCTCCAGTGTCCCCAACTCGACCAGGAGGGCAGCGCGTTCTGGTACTGACGGGGTGGCGTGAGCTGCGTGACGCAGATAGGTGATCGCCTCGTCGGTAGCACCGCGGGCCGAGGCGTCGTCGGCGGCGGCCCGGAGGACTTCGAGCTGCCATTGCTCGCACGGCGACTCACTGGCGACGATGTGGCGGGCCACCTGATGGTGCGGCGCGCTGTTGGTGTAGAGCAGCTGAGCGGCCCGGGCGTGGATGTCCGAGCGTTCCGAGACCGGGAGGTCACTGGCGAGCGCGGCACGGACCAGAGGATGGAAGAACCGCCGGGATCCGGTCTTGTGCAGCAGTCCGATGCGTCCGAGGGCCGCCAGCGCGGAGGTGATGGCGCGATCGCTCATTCCGGTCAGTCGCTGAGTCAGCCGGGGGTCCGCTTCCTCGCCGAGGACGGCCGTCATGCCGGCCACGGCGGAGAGTTCGCTGGAATGGGGTTCGAGCCACGTCGGCAGGACGGACGCCATTACCGCGGCTGCTGCGTCGGCTGCCCGCGACAAGTCACCGGTCGTGGGGGTGACACCGGACCGTGTGAACTCACGGAGCAGGAGTGTCAGGAGTTTCGGATTGCCTCCGCTCAGGCGGAGGCAATACTGCACGAAGTCGTCGTCGGGGTCGTGTTCGAGTACGGTGCCGGTCAGTTCCGCCACATCTGCGGCCGAGAGCGGCCCGAGCGTGGTCGAGTGACCCTGCGGGTGGAGTGCGAGTTCTGCCGTCAGCTCCTGCTGGGCAGAGGGGATGTCCGGGTTGGTGGACAGGACCACGAGGATCGGGGCGTCGCGGAGGCGCCGCGCCAGGAAGTCGATCCATTGGGCGGACTGCGGGTCGGAGTAGTGGAAGTCGTCCACCACCATGAGGAGAGGGGCCCGCTCGGCTATCCGCGTCACCTCGTGGTGCAGCCCTTCGAACACGCCGAACAGCCAATCCGCCGAGGGGGGTTTGTCGATGTGGCCGGTGGATGGCAGGCTGCGGAACAGCTGGCGTACGACCCCGAAGTTGAACGCCTGCTCCCTGGAGCCGCACTGTGCCCGAAGAACGGTCATGGCGCGGGCTTGCCCGTGGCGGGCGAGGCGGTCGAGCAGCGTTGTACGGCCCATGCCCATGGCGCCTTCGACCAATGCGAGCCCCGGGTGACCCGCCTCCGCAGCCTCGAGCGCGGGTAGCAGTTCACCGATCTCGCCCACTCCGCCGACGGCGGGAAGGCGGGTGGCGTGGGGCCTGGAAGTATTTCTGGAAGCACTTGGGGACGAGATCCCGGCTTCTCCTTGCATTTTTCCCCCATGAGTTGTTCAAGCAGCGAGCCGCATTGCTCTGTTGGGTGATGGCAGTCGACTCCGCTGCGGTTCTGCATCAATCGGTGTACCTGACCCCGTCTGCGGCGGTGGCCGGAGGCCACGGCCCCCGGTGTCGCGGTCACGTACACGGTCTGCCGGCCGGCAGGGCGGCGCGTCCACGCTGGTGGGAGGAACGCGGCCGGTGCTCGTGCGGGTTCAGCAGCTCCTGGTGCGCGCTGCGCGGGCCGGGTCTGCATCGTCCGGCCGGCTTGTGCGGTCGGCACGCGCTTCTTGTAAAGCGGCACCGCCGACAACCCACAGGCCGAGCACAGATTCCCCCGAGTTGTTCCAAGCGGTCAACTTGATCTGGAATCAAATCTTTCGGATCAAGTGGCACGTGTCAAATCAGCTGATTGGCACTCTTGTTGGAGCTTTCGACATCCAGGTCGACACCAGATCGAACCGCAGGTCCGGCCCGGATGCTAGGCCTTGATTCGCTCTGTTTCCGGTGGGATTTCGTATTGGTCCGGCACCAGTCGGCACGAGGGCCCGCGGGTCTCGTCGAGGACGGGGCGTCGTTGTGGTAGTCGGGGGCGCCGATGGCCGATGGCCGATGGCCGATCGCTGATCCGGACCGGCCGGCTTTGCGGTGCTTGCACTGGATGACCCGGCGGCGACCGTAGGGGTCGCCCGTCGGCCGGGGTGCAGCAGGCGTGGACTCCGCAGCACGCCTCGGTTGGCTTCGGGGCTCCCGATGACGCGTCGCCCCCGGCCGGCTTCGCGCCGCGAGAGATACACGGTCTGGATCAGCCTCCGGGCGGCGTCGCTCGGCAGTCCCGGACCCCCGGGAGGCCGGAACCCGCTGTGTGAGCAGACTGCTCGTGAGACGTGGGTGGCGCGGCGAGACCGTTCTTCGTGTACCGCTCTACCCAGCGTCGTCAGGCGGCCGGCTGCGGCTGCCGCAGCTCCGCCTGGCCGAAGAGCAGCGCGTAGCCGCCGGGAAGGCGGTGGAAGATCCGGGCGAGAAGGTAGGGCCCGGCGAGGCGCGAGACCACGGCGAACACGGCGCCGGTGTCCCACCGGGCGGTGGCCGGTGTGCCGCCGGTGCGGGCGGCCAGGTCCTTGACGAAGCCCCAGCCGGTGAGCGGCTCGGTGTCCGGGATCTGGGCCCACAGGGTGAGGGCGGCTTCGACCGGCAGGCACCGTGCGAGGTCGACGCGTTCGTCCCCGGTGACCTGCCGGCCGAGGGCGGCGAGGACGTCATGGACGGCTTCCGACGCGCGTTCGCGGGTGGGGTAGGCGCCTTCGTAGCGCACGCGTTCCAGCATCTGGTCGAACGTCATCGCGGGCCGGGCCGGGTTCGGTCGAAGCTGGTCGTACATGGTGCTGCGGTTGCCTTTCTCTTCGAGGGATCGACTTCGGGGCGGGGCGGTCAGGTGGGTCGGCCGACACCGAAGAGGAGGTCGTAGCCAGGTGGGAGCTGGAGCAGGGCCTCGCGGGTGAGGCCGTCTCCGGCCGCGGCGGCCACGGAGGAGAGGACCGCGCCGATATCCCAGAGCGCGGTCTTCTCGGTGGCGCCTTCGAACCAGGCCGCGGCCGCACGGACGAAGCGTTCGGGCGTGAGCGGTTCGGCAGCCTGCAGGGGATTGAGGAGGATCAGGGCGTACGTCTCGGGGAGCCGGGCGGCGAGTTCGGCTCGCACCGTGCCCACCAGGTGAGCGCCCAGTAGGGCCAGGACGACGCGGGCGGCTCGTTCGGCTTCCTCCCGAGTGCGGTATCCGCCGCGTTCCTGGACGTGTTCCAGGAAAGCCTCCCGGTGCATCGGCATCTCATCACCTCCGGGGGAGGGGAGAGGAGGGGAGGGGAGAGGAGGGGAGGGGAGGGGAAGGGAGGGGAAGGGAGGGGAAGGGAAGGGCGGGCGGGGGGGGGGGGGGCGGGGGGCGGGGGGGGGTGGGGGGGGGGGGCCCCCCCCCCCGGGGGGGCGGGGGGGGGGCCCGGGAAGGGCTTTGGGGCCGCCACATCGCCCCAGGTG
>NZ_JBIAHP010000006.1:0-87229 GCF_042870715.1 Streptomyces sp. NPDC006463
TGGAAACCGGTCCGCTCCTCGTCGAAACCCTCCTGCCCGGGCAGGAACACCTCACCCTCGACCCGCGACACCAGCGAAGAGAACTCACTCATAAGCCACCCTTTAGACTCGGCGCTCATGGAACTGCGCCAGTTGGAATACTTCGTCGCCGTAGCCGAGGAGGCGAGCTTCACCAGGGGCGCCGCGCGCGTTCACGTGGCGCAGCCGGGGGTGAGTGCTCAAATACGTCGGCTGGAGCGCGAGTTGGGACAGGAACTGCTCGACCGCAGTGGCCGTCAGGTGCAGTTGACCGACGCGGGCGTCGCCGTGCTGCCGTACGCCCGGGCCGCACTGGCCGCCGTGGCCGGCGCCCGCCTCGCCGTGGACGAGGTCACCGGTCTCCTGCGGGGCCAGGTCTCCATCGGGACCGTCGCCTCCTCCTCCCCTCTGTCGTTGCCGAAACTGCTGGCCGAGTTCCACGCGTTGCACCCGTCCATCGACATGGCTCTGTCGGAGGGGAATTCGGACCACCTCGCCGAGGGCGTCCGTACGGGGCGGATCGACATCGCGGTGATCGGCATGGCCACCGATCCGCCGCCCGGCCTGGGCGTCCAGGTCATCGCCGACGAACTGCTCGTCGGCGCGGTCAGTGCCGACCATCCGCTGGCCCACCGCGAGCGGGTGTCCGTCGAGGAGATCCGCGATCACACCCTGATCTGCCTGCCGCCCGGCACCGGGCTGCGGACGTCCGTCGAGGCGGCCTGGTCCGCAGTGGCCGCCACCCCGCGCATAGCCTTCGAGGCCAGCGACCCGCTGGTGCTCGCGCAGCTGGCCGCCCGGGGGCTGGGGCTCGCCATCCTTCCCCAGCCGTTCGCCCGCGCGCACGCCCGGCAGCTGCGCACCGTACGGATCGACAGTGCGCACCTGCGCGGGCGGCTGGCGCTGGCGTGGCGCGCGGAGGGCCCGGCCAGCCCGGCGGCACGCGCCTTCCTCACGCACGCCCGCCGGGAGCTCGCGGAGCCGGCCGGAAGCTGAAGGGCCGGTCAGCGGGCGTCCACGGAGTCCAGGGTGAACCTGGTCCGCCGGAACGGGTGTCCGGGCAGCCGGACCCTGCGGCGGCCGCCCGGGTGCAGGGCCGTCCAGTCCAGCTCCGTACCCGCGAGCCAGAGCCGGCCGAGGGCCGTGAGCAGGATGCTCAGCTCTGGGGTCTCGTCGGCCGGGTGCGGCAGTGTCTGGAGCATGAGGCGGTCCGGGCCGGCGAGCGCCGGATGGCGGCGGGCCAGTGACGTCAGCGTCAGGCCCGGCCCGACCTCCAGGAGGATGCCCGCGGGATCCCGCGCGAGCGTGGACAGCGCGTCGTCGAACCGTACGGCGTGCCGCAGGTGCCGGCGCCAGTAGCCGGGAGTGGCGATGTCTCCGGGGTCGGCCCAGCCTCCGGTGGTGTCCGAGACGACGGGTACCACGGGCCTGGCCGGGCGCAGTGCGGCCACGTACGCCTCGAACTCGTCGAGGATCGGCTCGACGAGGGCCGAGTGCCCCGCCGTGGCGATCTTCAGCAGCCTGACCTCGGCGTCCGGTCGGGGGAATTCCCGCACGAAGCGCCGCACCAGTTCGGTCGGCCCCGATACCGCGACCTGTCCGGGCCCGTTGACGGCACCGATGCCCAGCCCGTCCGGGAGCAGCGGGAGGACCTCGGACTCGGGCAGCTCGACGGCGGCCATCGACCCGGACGGCAGGCTCTGGAGCAGTCTGCCCCGGGTCACGACCAGGGCGAGCGCGTCGGGCAGCGAGAACACGCCGGCCAGGCACGCGGCGGCGTACGCCCCGAGACTGTGCCCGACGACCGCGGCCGGGCGCACTCCCCACCGCCCCAGGGCCCGGGCCAGCGCGTATTCGACCATGAAGACGGCCGGCTGGCCGACCTCGATGGTCGACAGCGCGCGGCGCGCCCGCTCCTCCTCGGCCTCGTCGCGCGGGTCGACGACGGAGCGCAGGTCGAGTCCGAGCGCGGGCCGGGCCAGTTCGGAGCAGGCGTCGACGTCGGCCCGGAAACCGGGGTCGGCGCGGTAGAGCATGCGGGCCATGCCCACGTGCTGGCCGCCCTGGCCGGGGAAGGTGAAGACGACGGGGCGCGCGGTCCGCGGGGCCGTGCCGGACGGGGTCAGCCGGCGCTTGCCGCTGTTCAGCGCAGCCGCGGCCGCGGCCGTACCGGGAGCGACGACGAACCGGCGCGCGGGGCGTGCGGTGCGCCCGGTCTGGAGCGTCCACGCCACGTCCGCCACCGGCTCGCGCGGATTCCCGGCCAGGTGCTGTCCGAGCCGTGCGGTCAGTTCGTCGAGGGTGTCCCCGTCGCGCGCCGACAGGGGCAGCAGCTGCCAGCCTCCGTCCCCCTCGGGCCCGGCTTCCGGGCCGTCCGTGCGCGGCGGCCGGCCCACGACGACGTGCGCGTGGAGGCCGTGCGGGCCCGCGGCTTCGACGCCGGTCAGGCCCGGGCCGCCGGGCTCTTCCGCCGAGACGGCGAGCACGGCGTCGAGGAAGGCCGCGGCGCCGGGCATGGTGTCGGTGACGGCGGTCCCGGGCACCCGCGAACGGTCCGCCCGGAACGGGACCACCGCCTCGGCCGCGACCCCGGCCACCGCGCCGGCCTGTCGCGCCACGCCGCCGGCGTCGTCCCCGTTGGCCACGGCCGTGCCGCGGACCACGGCGTGGATGCGGTCGCCCGCCTCGCGCGCCTCCCGCAGCGGCTTGAGGACGACGATCCCGCAGCCGCCGACCGACTCCTCGCTGTCCGGGCCGGCGGGGCGGACGGTGACCGCACCCGCCAGCGCGAGGTCGCAGTCGCCGGCGAGGAGTCCCTGCACCGCGGTGTGGACGGCCAGGAGCATGGTGGCGGACCCGCCCTGCACCGTCACCGCGGGCCCGGTCAGGCCCAGCTTGTACGCGGGGCGGGCGGCGAGGAAGTCCGCGCCGGTGGCGATCCTGATCTGCCAGTCGTCCGCGAAGGGCAGCCGGTGCGGCTCGCGGCGCAGCCGCGCGGCGTACGGGGTGCTGCCGCAGCCCACGTAGACGCCGATGGCCCCTTCCTCGCGGGCGGGATCGCAGGCGGCGTCCTCCAGCGCGTGCTGGGCGCATTCGAGCAGCACGCGCTGCTGCGGGTCGGTGATGAGGGCCTCGCCGGGCGAGAGGCCGAAGAGTGCGTGGTCGAAGCCGTCGGCGTCCTCCAGCAGGGGTCCGGGGCGGGCGCCCTGCGCCCACCGGTCCCGGTAGGCGGCGACGCCGTCCGCGCCGGGGAACCGGGCCGCCATGCCGATGACGGCGACGGCGGATCCGTCGTCGGCCGGGTCGGATGCCTGCTCGGGTGCCTGGTCGGACGCCGGGTCGGATGCCTGCTCGGACGCCGGGTCGGGTGCCTGGTCGGTCGCCTGGTCGGGTGCCTGCTCCGGTGCCCCCTCACATGACTGCTCGGGTGCCGGGGCGTCGGCCTGGGTGTCGGCCGGGTCGGTCGCGTTCATCTCGTCCTTCCTCCTCCTTCGTTCGCTCACGCCACCGGTACGGGCGGCCGTACGACACGCCCGGCCCCGCCGCCGAGGACCACGTCGAGCGTGTTCGCCACCAGCTCGTGGGGCGTGCCCGGCCGTACGGCGCTGACCTCGTCGAGCCGGTGCAGGGACGCGGCGTCGAGGGTCACGTCCAGCGCGGACAGGTAGCCCTCCAGCTGCCCGACGTTGCGCGGGCCGATGACGGGCACGACGGCTGTGGCCGCCGCCGCGGCCCGGGCGCGCAGCCAGGCCACGGCCACCTGGGCGGGCTGGTGCCCGCTCTCCCCGGCGACGGCGAGCACGGTGTCGAGTACGTCGGTGCGCTGCGCGCTGTCCTCCGTACGGATGCCGCGGCCCTCCCAGTCGCTGAGCCTGCCGCCGCGGCCGCCGCGGTACTTGCCGGTCAGCAGCCCGCCTCCGAGCGGGGCCCAGAGGGCGGTGCCGAGGCCGAGCGCCTCCGCCATGGGCAGCAGTTCCCGGTCGGCGCTGCGCTCGGCGAGGCTGTACTCGAACTGAACGCCCACCAGCGGGTTCCAGCCGCGCAGTTCGGCCAGGGTCACGGCACGGGAGACCTGCCAGGCGGGGAAGTTGGACAGCCCGGTGTAGCCGATCTTTCCGGAGCGGACCAGCTGGTCGAGGGTGGTCAGGATCTCCTCGACGGGGGTGACGGTGTCGGGCAGATGGGCCCAGTAGAGGTCTATGTGGTCGGTGCTCAGGCGCTTCAGGCTCGCGTCGACCGATCGGATGATGTTCTTGCGGCTGTTGCCGGTGGTGGAGACGTGGGGGCGTGCGTTGCCCAGGGAGAACTTGGTGCCCAGTACGAAGTGGTCGCGGTCGCTGCCGATGAGCTCGCCGAGGAACTGTTCCGACTGGCCGAGCTGGTAGCTGTCGGCGGTGTCGATGAAGGTGCCGCCGGCCTCGGCGAAGCGCTCGAACATCTTCCGGGACTCCTCCCGGCTGGCCCCGCCGCCCCAGGAGGCGCCGAAATTGGCTGTTCCCAGGGCGAGTTCCGAGACCCGCAGGCCGTTGTTGCGTCCGAAGGTCGTGTAGCGCATGGTGCGCCTCCTCTGTCGCGTCAGTGCTCGGCGCCGAGCGCCCGGTGGACGTGGCGCAGCAGCTCTCGCCGCTGCTCGGGGTCGCGGAAGTAGAAGTGGCCGCCGCGCAGGGTGTGGTGGTGGAAGGGGCCGGTGGTGTGGGCGCCCCAGCCGGTCAGGTCGCCGTCCTCCTGGTCCCCCACGAACACGGTGACCGGGACGGCGAGCGGGGGTCCGGGGAGGAACCCGTAGGTCTCGGCGATCTCCATGTCGGCCCGGAAGTAGCCGAGGACGATGTCGCGCAGCTCGTCGTCCTCGTGGACGGCTGCGGGCAGCGCGCCCCAGCGCCGCTCGATCTCGGTGAGCAGTTCGGCCGGGGGCAGCCGGTGCACCGGCCGGCGGGTGGTGAACGGCGGGGGCTGGACGGAGGAGACGAAGAGCCGCCGCGGACCCGGCCGGCCGGCGGCGCGCAGCCTGCGGGCGACCTCGTGGGCGACCAGGCCGCCGAGGCTGTGTCCGAAGAAGGCGAACGGCCCGGGCCCGAAGCCGACCTGCTCCACGAGGGCGTCGACGAGGTCCGGCATGCGGGTGAAGGGCGGTTCCTCCTGCCGCGGCGCCCGGCCGGGAAGCTTCAGGCCCAGGACCCGGACCCCTGGCAGCTCGTCGGACCAGCGCAGGAACTCGCCCGCGGAGCCGCCGGCGTGGGCGAAGCAGTACAGCTGGGCCGTGGCGTCGGGTTTGCGGTCCCGGCAGGCGAGCCAGGGGGTCGCGGTGGGCCCGGCGGACCGGGGCGCGGCCGCGGTGGGGTGCGCCATGTTCACGCCTGCCTCTCGGGGGTCCGTACGTCGTCGCCGGCCAGCTCCGCGTCGAGGAACTCCGCGAACTCGACGGCGGTGGGGGCGGCGAAGAGCGATTTCGCGGTGAGCTCCACGGGCAGCCGTTCGCGGATCTCGGCCAGCACCCGGGAGGCGATCAGCGAGTCGCCGCCGAGGTCGAAGAAGCTGTCCTCCGGGTCGACCTCCGGCATGCCCAGGACCTGGCGGAACAGCTCCAGGACGAGGGCGAGGGTGCGCCCCTCGGTGCTGTCGTCGTCCCCTTCCCGGCGGGCGGCGGCATCGGCGGGCCCGGGGGCGGGCCGCTCCTGGCCCGGGTGCGGGCCGGTGGCGGGGGTCTCGGCTTCCGGCCGGCCCTGCGAGGGCAGCAGCACGTACGGGCGGCGTTCGAACGGATAACCGGGCAGCGGGACTCTGGCGCGGCGGGCGCCGTCGTGCACGCCGCTCCAGTCGACGGGGGCTCCGGCGGCCCACAGCCTGCCGAGCGCGTCGAGTACCGAGGCCGCAGCATCGCTCTCGCTCTTCGGCCCGCCCAGCGGCCCCGACAGCAGTTCCTCCCGGCCGCCACGGGCCGCGGCCGGTCCGGGGCCCGGCCGCAGCAGGACGGGGTCGGCTCCGCCGGAGGGGGCCGGCACGGTGGTGAGACCGGCGGCCTGCGGATCGGACGGGCCGTCCCCCGTCCACTCGCGTGCCCACCAGTCCGCGTCGGGCGCCGGGCCGGACGGGTCGTGCCACCGTCCGTCCTGGCTGGAGTACAGCGGGATGCGGGGCGGCCGGGGGACGCTCGTACGGGCGAGGGCGAGCAGCGCGTCCTGGCGCGCGGAACCCGTGGCGCGGGCCCGGGCGACCGCCAGGCACAGCGCTCCGGGCAGGTCGAGGACCTCCGCCACGGCGGCCGCGACGAGGGCCCCTTCCCCGACGCCGGCGACGCCGGCAGGCCGCACTCCCCACCTGATCCACAGCCGGGCGAGGGCGTACTCCCGGGCGAAGGTGCGGACGGCGCGGACGGCCGGGTCCGGGGAGCCGTCGCGCTCGTCCGGGGCGTCCTCGGACGGGTCGGCTGCGCGCACGGCCGCCGCCAGATCGGGGTCGAGGGCGTCGAGGGCGTCGAGGCAGGCGGCGAAGGCACGTTCGTACTCCGGCTCGGCGAGGCGGTACTGCCGGCCGGGGCCCGGGGGCCGGGCGGTGCCGGGGAACAGCAGGACCACGGGGCGGTTGCCGGGCACGCCGCCCCCGGTGTGCCCGGCGCGGGCGGCCCCGGCGGCCAGGGTGTCGAGTGCGGCCGCCGCCTCCCCGGCCCCCCGTGCGACGACGTAGCCGCGGCAGGGGTGCTCACGGCGGCCGGTCTGGAGGGTCCAGGCGACGTCGGCCAGAACCGGCTCGGGCACGGTCCTCAGGTGCGCGGCGAGCCGGGCTGCGGCGGCCGCCAGGGCAGCCGGGGTCTGGGCGGAGAGGACGAGGAGCTGATCGGCCTGGGCCGGGCCGGTGGGCGGTGCGGCGGGAGCCTCCTCCAGGACGACGTGGGAGTTGGCCCCGCCGACGCCGAACGCGCTGACTCCGGCCCGGCGGACGCCGCCGCGGGGCTGCCACGGCTCGTTCCGGGTGGCCACCCGGAACGGTCCGGACGCGAAGTCGATCTGCGGATTGGGTTCCTGGAAGTGGAGGGTGGGCGGTATCGCGGCGTGCTCCAGCGCGAGGATCGTCTTGATGAGCCCGGCGGCTCCCGCGGCGGCGTCGGTGTGGCCGATGTTGCTCTTGACCGATCCGATGGCGCAGTAGCCCCGCTCGGCCGTGTCCTCCCGGAACGCCCGGGTCAGTGCGGTGACTTCGATGGGATCGCCGAGCGGGGTCGCCGTGCCGTGGGCCTCCACGTACGTGATGGTCCCGGCGTCCACCCCGGCGGTGAGGTGAGCAGCCCGGACCGCGGCCGACTGTCCCTCGACGCTGGGCGCGGTGAAGCCGATCCGCGTCGAGCCGTCGTTGGTGACGGCGGAGCCGCGGATCACGGCGAGGATCCTGTCGCCGTCGGCGAGCGCGTGGCGCAGGCGCTTGAGGACCACGATGCCGACCCCGTTGCTCGCCACGGTCCCGTCGCCGCGCGCGTCGAAGGTACGGGTGACGCCGTCGGCGGAGAGGATGCCGTCCTCGCTGTATCCGGACGCCTTGGGCGGGACGTGCACGGCGACGCCACCGGCCAGCGCGAGGTCGCAGTCGCCGCTCAGCAGCCCCTGGACGGCGAGGTGGACGGCGACGAGGGCGGTGGCGCAGGCGGACTGGACGGTCGTCGCGGGTCCGCGCAGGCCCAGCCGCTCGGCGGTGCGCGAGGCCAGGAACTCCGGCGCCGAGCCGAGCAGCAGGTCGCCGTCGGTCACGTGGGCGAAGCGCTCCCGGTGGGCCAGCACCGTCTGGAGGTGGGCGGTGTCGGTCGATCCGCCGTACACGCCCACGGGCCCCGGGCAGCGGTCGGGATCCTGCCCGGCGTGTTCGAGGGCCTCGACGGCGCATTCGAGGAAGACCCGGGCTTGCGGGTCGAGGAGGAGGGCCTCTTCGTCGGAGTAGCCGAAGTAGCCCGCGTCGAACCATTCGGCGTGCTCCAGCAGGCCGCGGGCCGGCACGTGCAGCGGGCCGCCCTCCGTGCCTCCGCCGTCACCGGTGCGCAGCGGCCGGGCCTCGTCGCGGGTGATGGTGTCGAGTCCCCCGGCGAGGTTCTGCCAGAACTCGTCGGTGTCCCGGGCGCCGGGGAAGCGGCCCGCCATGCCGATGACGGCCACGTGGCCGCTGTCGTCCGGGATCCGGCCTGCGTCAGTCACCGGTGCCTCCCCGCAGCGCGGCGCGCCGGCTGCCGAGCCGGGCGCGGTCGACGGCCCGGGGCCTGGCCGCCGAGGACCGGCCGTCGCCGTCGAGGTAGCGGGCGAGCGCGCTGACGGTGGGGTGGGCGAACAGCTCGACCAGCGGCACGTCCCTGCCCAGCCGCCGGGCGATGCTCTCACGGACCACGGCCAGCAGGAGGGAATGCCCGCCCAGATCGAAGAAGTTGTCCTGCGGACCCACGTGCGGCAGTTCGAGTACCTCACTCCAGATGTCGGCGACGACCTGCTCGGTCCGCTGTTCCGGTGGGGGCGACTGGGATGTCACGGGGCCACTCCAATGCGTCATTCGCGGGAATTACGGGGCAGTCGGCCATTTGATCGTCCAAGTGCCGGACTCGGATGTCCAATAGCTGCATTCCCTCGGGGTCAGAACAATTCGTTATGGGAATTGCGGCGCGGGCATGCGCGAAGGCGCCGGCGGACCGTGTGGAAACGGGTCGCCGACGCCTCGCGGGGTGAACGTCTGTCAGCCGCGCAGCACCGTCTTGCTGCGCATCAGGAAATCGGCCAGATAGCCGTCGTGGGGCATGCCGATGTCGGTCCAGTGGGTGGGGTGGTCGCCGATGTGGAGGTTGCTGATGCTCGGCTCGTGCAGGAGCGCGTCGATGAGCCGCTCGTCCCCCGTATAGGCGCTGAGGACCAGCGTGTCGCGCAGCGGTGCGGTCCACGCCTCTCGGGTCCAGGGGCACACCCAGACGCAGGGGAAGGGCACTTCGGTGCCGGCGGCCGGGTCGTCCGGCCGGCCGAGCTGGAAGACGGCGGGGCGCAGTACGGCGCTGCCGTCCCCGAGTTCCTCGACGATGCCGTCCCCGCCGAGCCAGGGCCGGGCGCCCTCGGCGCGTCCGAGGACGTACTTCTCCAGGATCCGGGCGGAGGCGGCGCTCTGCGCGGGCAGCACGGCGTTCTCGTCCTGCGGCGGCAGGCTCGGCAGCGCGGCGAGGCGCCCGGCGAGGGCCTGTGCCACGGGCGCCGGGTCGCCCTCGACGAACACCGCGGTCGCGTTGACGCAGCCGGTGCCGCCGTGGTGCGCGATCGAGTCGACGACGGTGTCGAGATGGCGCCGCCAGTCGCTGTCGGCTGTCAGGAGGACCTTGCTGCGCCCGGGGGTCAGCGGCAGCACGCTCCGGTCGTCCGCGAACTCCCGGATGACCTCGTCGCTGCCGTACGCGAGGTCGGCGTCGCGCAGCATGGCCCCGGCCGCCTCGTGCTCGGCGGGCAGCAGGACCACGTGGTCGTCGGGGAAGCCCGCGGCGCGCAGGGCCGTGACGAGCCGGTGCGGGGTGAGGGGTTCGCGCCGGGAGGGGCGTACCGCAACCCGGTAGCCCAGGGCCAGCGCTTCGGGCCACAGGCTGTGCGTGCCGGGGTGGTTGCCGGCGGCGTGGACGGCGAGGACCTCGCCGCGCCGGGCCCACACCGCCCGTCCGGTGCGGGTGAGCGGGTCGCGCCAGTCGCCGACGGCGCCGGCGGGGCGGGCGAAGCGGAGCCCGCGGTAGAGGTCGGCGGTACGGCGGGCCAGTGTCCGGGTGGCGGTACGGACCACGGGGAGCGGGATGCCGGCGACACGGCTGACGGCGTGCTCGTAGGCGGCCGGGGTGAGTCCGCCGAGTTCCGCCGTGGCGAAGAGTTCGCCGGCGCCGGCGATCGCCGCCACCCGGTCGTCCAGCGGCAGCGGGGTTGCGGTGCGCAGGGCGCTCATGGCCCGGCTGACGAACAGCCGTGGGGCGAGGCCGAGTTCGACGGCCGGGACACCGGTGAGATCGGGTACGACCTGGCGGTTGCGGGCCCGGTACGCCCCGGTGGGCCCGAGCACGTCCAGGACGAGCGGCCCGGGTCCGGCCGTGGCCGCGCTGCCGTCCGCCGCGGCCGCGGAGCCGGCGGACCGTGCGGTGGAGGGCCCGGCGGAGGGGGTGGTGGAGGGGGTGGTGGGAGGCCGCGTCATCAGTAGACCCCCTCGATGACGGCCTCGTCGTCGAAGCGGGCCACCGGCGCGATGTCCTGGACCGAGTCGCCGGCGTGCCCCGCCGGCGCCTCGACGCGGGTCGCGAGATCGCGTTCGAGGTTGTTGGGGAGCAGCAGCCCCTTGCTGACGTGGTTCATCACGACCTGCCCACGGGCGCCGTACGGCACCGGGTCCCCCGTGGCCGGGTCGACGACCCGGAAGGTCACGTACGGCGAGAAGGTGTCGAAGACGCACGCGTCCACGTCGTCCTCGTCGAACCGCTGCCCGGCGATGCCCAGGATCATGGTGCTGCCGTAGTGGCCGTAGAACCTCACCCCGGGGAAGACCTCGGTGCGGTACAGGTGGCGGGTGTCGGCGTCCATCTGGGTGCCGCCCCAGCGGATCGCCTTCACCTTCTCGTTGACGAGGTCGACGAGTTCGTCGCGGCGCGCGAGCCGCTCCAGCAGCGGCGGGGTGATGGTCATGACGCCGATGTCCTGGGTGCGCAGGATGAACGCGGCCTGGTCGACGACGTGTTCGGCGTAGTCGTCGGCCAGGTCCTGACGCCCGGAGGCGATCAGCTTCTTCACCCAGCGCGGGTCGAGGTCGACGTGGAAGCCCAGGCTGCCGTGCGTCCTGGCCGACTCGTCGAAGATCCGCCCGACGATGTGCGGCCCGGAGGGCGTGACCCCGAGCCACTGGGCCCCGCGCGGGAAGCCGTGCAGGTCCAGGTTGGCGGTGCTCCACGCGAGCATGCGGTCCATCCAGTCGCGCAGGCAGACCACGCGCTTGGGCGCGCCGGTCGTGCCGCCGCTCTCGAAGGCGCCGACGATGTCCGCCGCACCGCCGTAGCCCTGGGGCAGCAGGTCTGCCACGGGGACCTCGCGTAGCTCGTTCACCACGTTGGGGAAGAGCCGGAGGTCGGCATGGGTCTTGACGTCGCGGCGCGGGTCGAAGTCGAGCGAGGCGGCCCGGCGCAGCCAGTAGGGCGACCCGGTCCGCGGGTCGAAGTGCCATTCCATGGCGGCCCGGACGAACTCGTCGGGATCCGGGGCCACATCGAACGGCAGGTCCAGCACGGATCGCTCTACGGGTGACACTGTGCCTCCTGGGGCAGCTGGAGCGGGTATACGGTGACGGCGCCCGGCGGGCTCACGGCAGGGTGTGGAAGGTCCGCCGGTACCAGAGCAGCGGACTGCCGGGGCGCCCGGCCCGAACCCCGGCGAGCGCCCCGAGCAGCAGGTCGTGGTCTCCGGCGGGAACGACCTCGTGGCGCAGGCAGCGGTAGGCGGCGTGCGCGTCGGGCAGCACGGGCAGGCTGGTCCCCGGCCAGTGCGCGAACTCCTCTCCGGCGAAGCGGTCGACGCCGTGGGCGGCGAACTTCGCGGCCAGGTCGCGGTGTTGCCCGCCGAGTACGTTGACGACGAACTCCGGTGCGTTCACGAGCGCCTCGTGGCAGCTCGAGGTCCGGCCGACGCCGACCATCAGCAGCGGCGGGCCGAGCGAGACGGAGGTGACGGAGCTGGCGGTGAATCCCCGGCGGCGGCCGAGGGCGTCGACGGTGGTGACCACCGTGAGGGCGGCCGGCAGCAGCGCCATGGCCTCGCGGAACCGCCCCGGATCGGTCAGGGTGGTGGTGTCCTGGACGGGTGTCCTCACAGTGCACGCTCCATCGGGGAGGCGGTCGCGGCGGTCCGGCCGAACCTGCCGGGGGAAAGGAAGCCGAGGGGGATCTCGGGCCGGCGGCCGGTGGCCAGGTCGGCCAGAGCCTCACCGATGCCGGTGGCGTGTTTGAAGCCGTGGGCGTTGCACCCGCCGGCGACCACGATCCGGCCGTCGTCGTCCAGCGGGCCGAGCACGAACTGGCCGTCCGGCGTGCGGGTGAACAGCGATACGGTCACCTGCGCCGGCAGGTCCTCCAGGCCCGGCAGCCGGCCCGGGAGCATCCGGGCCAGGTCGGTCCAGTCCTCGGGGCGGACCGACCGCTCTCCGTCGTCTTCGGGGTCGAGGGCGCGGGCCCCGGGGCCGTACCCCTCCAGTCCGAGTTTGACCTCGTACCCGCCCTCCCTGCCGTTGCCCCACAGGACGGGACCCTCCTCGGTCTCCCGCATGAAGACGGGGAAGCGCTCCAGGTCGAAGCTCCCGTCGGTGGCCACCGGCCGGAACCAGGTCAGGGGCATCCTCAGGGTCCGCAGCGGCAGTCCCGCCACCAGTGCGGGCAGCCACGACCCGGCCGTGACCACCACGCGGCGCACCCGGGTCCCGCCCTCGGCGGTCCGCAGCAGGACGCCGCCGGGCACCGCCTCGACCGCGCGGACGCGGGTGTCGGTGCGCACGCGGGCGCCGGCGGCTCGGGCGAGTCCGGTCGCGGCCCGTACGGAGTCCTCCGCGCGCAGCAGACCGGCGGACGGCTCCCACACGGCGATGTGGTGCTCGGGCAGGCCGGTGTGGCGCTGGAACCGCTCGCGCAGTTCGGCCGCGTCCATGGTGCGTACCTCGATGCCGTGCGTCCGGGCCGCGCGCAGCGTCCCGCCGACGATGACGCCTTCCCCGGGCCCGATGAGCAGGCCTCCGCAGGGCAAGAACAGCCGCCGGCCGGCCTCCTCCTCCAGCCGCTGCCACAGCTCGCCCGACCGCCTCGCGAGCGGTACCAGCCCGGGGTGCTCCAGACAGGTGGTGCGGAACATCCGCGAGCCGCCGTACGAGGAGCTCAGTGCGTGTCCGGGCCGGCGGCTCTCGAAGCCGATCGTGTCGACGCCGCGGGATGCCAGCTGCCACAGGGCGGCGGAGCCCCACGCCCCCAGTCCGATCACGGCCACGTCCGCGTCCCATCGACTCATCTGCTCCTCTTCCCGTTTCTCCGTCTGCGACCGGACCGGCCGGAACGACCGCGACCACCAGACCATGCGGTCGCGGTCCGGCGCCTGAGTGGTCGGTACTCAATTCCGGTGCCCGGACACCACCCGGCCGGGGCGGCCGCGCCGGTGTTCCGCCCCCTGGCGCCCCGACCCGGTTGAGTACCGCTCACTCACGCCCCCGCCGCCCCGCCCGTGGTCCTCTCGGAGGACGAGAGCCACGAAGGGGGAACGGATGCTCATCAGGATCCTGGGCGTGCCCGAGGTGCACGACGAGCGGCAGGGGTGTCGGGTGCGCCTGGCCGGCCCGATGCAGGGCGCCCTGCTCGGCGCGCTGCTGGCCCGGCCGGGCGTGGTGGTGCCGACCGGACGGCTGACCCGTGAGCTGTGGGGCGAGCGCCCGCCCGCCAAGGCGGCCAACGCCCTGCAGGCCCACGTGTCCCGGCTGCGGGGACGGCTGGCGCTGGCGGAGCCCGGGCGCGCCAACGCTCCCCGCCTGGTCCGGCACAGCACGGGGTACGAGCTCGCGGCCGGGGAGCGCGATACCGACGCCGGCCGGTTCCGGCTGGCCGTGGCCGCGGCCCGGGGGCTGGCCGAGCGCGAACCGCAGGCCGCGTACGAGGCGTTGCGGCGGGCGCTCGCGCTGTGGCGGGGCGAGGTGCTCGAAGGCGTTGCCAGGGGTCCGATCTGCGCCGGGCTCTCGGCCGGGTACGAGCGGATCCGGCAGGACGCGCTGGAGACGCTCTTCGACACCGCCCTGCGCACGGGACGCCAGGAGGAGGTGCTCGGCGAGCTGCGGGCGGCGGTGGCGGCGGACCCGGGGCAGGTCCGGTTCCAGGAGCAGCTGGCGCTCGCGCTGCGCGGCCGGCCCGCCCCGGTGGTGGTGCGGGCCCGTCGGCCGGGGCCGGACTCCGGCCGCCCCGACGAGATCGAACGGCTGCACGGGATCATCCGGTTGCTGGCCTCCGAGCAGCGCTCCCTGCGTACCCGGCTGGAGCGGCTGACGGCGTGGGTCAGCAGTCCGGAGTAGACGGCCTCACGATCACGTAGCCGTGGCCCGGTGCGGCGCGGAACGTCGAGTCCGGCTGCACGAGATGAGTGCTGATCGGAGTGTTCACGTGGTAACAGACCGTGGACGAGGGCACGTTGAAAACGGCGGGCGCATCGACGAAGAGCGGCGCCTCGGCCCGGACGTAACCCATGGCGGCCTCCCGGTGCGCCGTGGTGACGGCGGTTCCCCGGCCCGTGCGGTGCTCCAACACCTGACCCACCATCTTCTCGCACGTGGCGGCGAATCCGGGATCCTCGACCAGGGCACGGTCAGTCCGGCGCCGCACTTCCCGGTACTCCGGAGTGTCGAGCAGTTCGCTCAGCGCGCGCACCCGGATCCGCAGGCCGTCCGGGTCGACCCGCTCCACCGCACGGCGGATCCGCCGGCGGACGTCCCTGACGGTGCTGCGGGCCGAGCGCGCCGCGTATTCGGGGGTGCGGCCGTCGGCGACGAGCATGGTGTCTATGTGCGTGTCGACGTACACCACATCCACGTCGGCGAAAGTGCGGCGGGTCCATTCCAGCAGTGCGGTCAGGCGTTCCTGGTCGAAATAGCTGTTGCCCGCGCTCACGCCGACGAGCGCGTGCTCACCGCGTTCGAGAATGCGCCGGCAGGATTCACTGAGCGGCTCGGTGTACATCCCATGGCGTAATTCGGCGAGCTGATTGCCTTGCATGTGCGGTCTCTCCCCTACTTTTTGTCGGACACGGGCTCGCGCAAGGCGTCGATCATCCGCTCGCAGAGGCCGTCCAGGATGTGTGCCATGTCGACGTCACCCCCCATGGGGGCGAACATGACGTCGTCCAGGCTCCGTCGGACGGCGTGCAGTCCGGGGTTGTGCCCACCGGTCCGCTCCAGCAGGTCCAGGACCCGGCGGGCCGCGTCGGTGCAGCGGTACGCGCCGTAGTCCGCGGGTTCCTCCAGCAGTCCGCGTCCGCTGCTCAGCAGGTACGCGGCCAGCAGGGCGAGTTCCTCATGCAGTCGGGCCTGCGGCAGGGCCCTGTCCCCAGATTTCATGGCTGATCACCTCGTTCTTGTCGCGACGGTCCGAGCGTGCGGGGGCCTCGGCCGGGTGGCCCACGGGGACCACCAGCAGCGGCTCGATGTGGTCGGGGATGCCGAGGAGGGTGCGCACGGCGGCCTCCCGGAAGCTGCTCACCGGGCAGCCGCCCAGCCCGCGTGCGTGGGCCGCGAGCAGCAGGTTCTCCACGGCCATGGCCACGCACAGGCGGCTGGTCTCGTAGATCTTCCGCGAGATGTGCCCGGGCAGCCGGTCGGTGCGGGAGCGGTCGACGCAGGCCACGACGACGAGCGCGGGGGTGCCGATGATGCCGGGCGAGAAGGCCCGCAGCCGGCGGACCCGTTCCGGCTCCCGTACCACGACGAAGGACCAGGCCTGCTTGTTGGAGGCGGTCGGTGCGCTGACCATGGCGCTCAGCAGCTCGTCGACCACGATGTCGTCGACGGGCTTGCCGGAGTAGTTGCGCAGGACGGTGCGGCTGCGCAGGACGTCGAGCAGGTCGCTCATGCGGCCACGTCCTGTCCGGTGAAGGCGGGCATGACGTGCGCGGCGAAGAGTTCCATGGCGGTGGCGGCACGGGCGAAGGCCGTGGCGCCGGGGTTGAACTGGAGGCTGAAGGACAGGTCGGTGCCGAACCGGGCACGCACGGCGGCGATCTGTTCGCGTACGCCGTCCGGGTCCCCGGCGAGCACCTTGCCCGCGTCGAGCGCCGCCTTGAACCCGTAGTTCTTCGCCTTGTCCAGGAACTTCTCGTAGCCGGGGTAGTCGGCGGAGCCTCCGGTGGCCAGCGGGGCCACCGCGCGCGCCATGTGCTCGACGTACTGGCGCTCGTGGAACTCGGCCTGCCGGTGGGCCTCCTCGCGGTCCTCGCTGACGTAGCAGGTGAACTTGATCTGGATGCGGCGCTCACCGGAGTGGTGTCCGGCTCCGTCCCAGGCGTCGCGGTAGGCGTCGAGCATCGCGGCGAGCTGTTCCGCCGAGGTCACCGAGGGCACCACCTGGAGGTGGTGGCCCGCGGCGCCGGCGGCCGCGCAGGACTCCGCGCTGGTCGCGGAGGCGATGTACAGGGGCGGATGGGGCTGCTGGTAGGGGCGGGGCAGCAGCGTCACCGGCCCGAAGCGGTGGAAGCGGCCTTCCCAGACCAGGTCTTCCGTGGTCCACAGCTGCCGGACGGCTTCGACGCCCTCCGCGAACCGGGCCCGGCTCTCGTCCATCGGGATGCCGAAGGCGGCGAACTCGGTGGGCAGGAACGCCCGCCCGAAGCCGACGTCCAGCCGCCCGTGGGAGAGGTGGTCGAGCATCGCCAGCTTGCCGGCCAGCTTCACCGGGTGGGTGAAGGCGGGGACGACGGCTCCAGTGCCGATGCGGATGCGGCTGGTCCGGGCCGCCGCCGCGGTGAGCAGGGTCACCGGGTCGGGGCTGTAGCCGCCGTAGGGCGTGAAATAGTGCTCGACCGTCTGCGCCTGGGTGAATCCCAGCGCCTCGGCCAATTCGATGAGCCGCAGGGTCTCGTCGTAGTAAGCGGTGGCGGATTTGACCGCCGGATCGACCACCGGGAAGAAGTTGACACCGAATTCCGTCATTCCCGCACCTCCTGGTAACCGGGGTTGGTGTGCCGGACCAAGGGAAAGCGGGTGCGGCGCGGCCCGTCAACCGGAGGACTCATTTCGGCGTCAGGCTGTCAGCCCGGTGTCAGGAATGCGGTTTTCCATTGCCCGGGGCGGGGTCGGAATGGTTGGTTTCCGGCATGCCTGCCGTGGGATGCGGCAGCGCTCCCCGACCTCAACGCCGGAGGACCCGTCATGCGCGGAACCTACGCCGTGCCGTACGCGAGCCGTGGCAGCATCCTCGGTGCAGCCGAGGCCAAGGCGCTCGAGCAACTGATCGCCTCGGAGGGCTCGTTGTCCACGGGATCGTTCCGGAACCGCTTCGAACAGCGGTTCCGCGAGCACATCGGCACGCGGCACGCCCTGTCCGTCACCAGCGGCACGGTCGCGCTGGAACTGGCCATCCACCTTCTGGACCTGAAGGAGGGCGACGAGGTGATCGTCACCCCCCAGACGTTCCAGGCGACCGTCCAGCCGCTGCTCGGGCTGCCGGCCACCGTCCGGTTCTGCGATGTCGACCCCGACTCGCTGAACATCGACCCGGCCTCGCTGAAGGCGCTGATCACCGACCGCACCCGGGCCGTGGTGCTGGTCCACTACGGCGGCTGGACCGCCGAGATGGACGAGATCACGGCGGTGACCCGGGACCGGGGCATCACGGTGATCGAGGACTGTGCGCACGCCCTGGGCGCGGTGTACGACGGCCGCCGTCCCGGCTCGCTGGGCGACATCGGCTGCTTCAGCTTCCACGCGTCCAAGAACATCACCACCCTCGGCGAGGGCGGCATGATCACCCTGGACCGGGACGACTGGGCCGAGCGGCTGGACCGGCTGCGCTCCAACGAGGTGGACGGGGACTTCGCCCCGGCCCGACACGAAGGCCTCGCGCCCGGCCGGGAGTTGCTGCCCTGGATGAAGTACGCGTCGTCTGCGTACGAGCAGGTGTGCTCCGACGTCCGCCGCGCGGGCACCAACGCGACCCTGTCCGAGGCGGCCGCCGCCGTGGGCCTGGCGCAGATGGAACGGCTGGACGAACTGGTGGACCGCAGGCGGGAGATCGCCCGCCGACTGGACGAGGTGATCGCCCGCCACCCGTACACCCGCCTCCAGCAGCCGCGGCCCGGGGTGCGGCACGCCCAGCACCTCCACACCTTCTTCGTGGACGGCCCGCCCGGCCTGCGCGAGGCGGTGGTCCGCGGTCTGGACGAGCGAGGTGTGGAGGTCCAGCTGCGCTACCTGCCGCTCCATCTGCTGCCGGAGTGGCGCGAGCGGGGCCACGGCCTCGGGGAGTGCCCGGTCGCCGAGCAGACGTGGTTCGGCCAGCACGTCAACCTGCCCTGCCAGCCGGGGCTCTCCGACCGCCAGGTCGACCATCTGGCGGCCGCTCTCGAAGACGTTCTCAGCTCCGAAGTGAAAGGACTGTCATGCCTCTCATCGACGTAAAGCTCTACCAGGACCGGCTCGACGAGCGCACCCGCGCCGAGCTGATCGGCCGCCTCACGGACGCCGCGGCCGGTGTGCTGGGCGAGGAGGTACGCGACGCCGTCTGGGTGGTCCTCACGCCCGTGCCCCGGGAGAACTGGGGCATCGCGGGGAAGCCCGGCGCATGAACTTCGAGAGCGTCCACCTCGCGGGAGTCGGCACCTATCTCCCGCCCGCCGTCACGACGCAGGACGCGGTGCGCACCGGCCGGTACGACGAGGAGGCCCGCGAGGCCTCCGGCCTGGAGTCGGTCGCCGTCGAGGAGTCCCTGCCCGCCGTCGACATGGCCGTACGCGCCGCACGGACCGCGATCGGGCGATCCGGGCACCGGCCGGAGGACTTCCTCGGCCTGCTCCACAGCAGCACCTACCACCAGGGCCCCGAGGGCTGGTCGCCGGCCCACTACGTCCTGCTGCACACGCTGGACCGGCCGGTGTCCGCCTTCCACGTCCAGCACGGCTGCCTGGGCCTGCTGGCCGGCCTCCAGACGGCGGCGCTGCGCCTGGCCGCCTCGGCCGATCCCGACGCGGCGATGCTGCTGACGGCGGCCGACAACTTCGCGACACCCCTGGTGGACCGCTGGCGGTCCTCGTCGATGTTCGTGCTCGCGGACGCGGGGTCCTCGCTGGTGGTCTCGCGGCGCGGCGGCTTCGCCCGGCTGCTCGCCATGGACTTCGTCTCGCAGCCCGGCATGGAGGCCATGCACCGCGGGGACGAGCCGCTGCTGCCCCCGCAGACGCCGGTGGACCGGGTGATGGACTTCGAGACCCGCCTGGAGCACTGGCGGCTGAAGTGGGCCGAGGGCGGTGCCATCCCGCTCGGCGATTTCGGCGAGCTGATCGCCGACAGCGTGCAGCGCACGCTGGCCTCCGCCGGCAGCTCCCTCGACCAGGTCGCCCGGATCGTGCACAACGGCTTCAACCAGGACCCGCTGAACGTGTTCCTCCTCGACCCGCTGGGCCTGCGCGCCGAGCGCGGCACGTGGGAGTTCAACCGCCGTATCGGCCACGCGAGCGTGTCCGACTTCGCCCTCGGCCTCGAACACCTCTGGAGCAGCGGACAGGTACGGCCCGGGGACCAGGTGCTGATGCTCGGCTTCACCACCGGCATGGAGGCCGCCTGCGCCCTGCTGGAGATCACCGCCGAGCCCGGCGGGACCGGCTGACCCGGTCAGAGACCGAGAGGAGTTCTTCCGATGCTCGAAGGATGCACCCCGTGGCCGCCCGAGGTGGCCGCACATCATCGCGCCGAGGGCCACTGGCGCGGCGAGAGCCTGGTGGACCTGCTGGACACGGCCGTCGGCGCGCACGGCGACAAGGCCGCCCTCGTCCAGGACGACGTACGGATCTCGTACGCGGAACTGGGCCTGCGCACCCGGCGGATGGCCGCCGGATTCCGCGCGCGCGGCATCGGCGCGGGCGACCGGGTCGTGGTCCAGCTGCCCAACGGACCGGATTTCGTCGTCGTGTGCTTCGCGCTGTTCCGCCTCGGCGCCCTGCCGGTGTTCGCGCTGCCCGCCCACCGCGCCCAGGAGATCCGCCGCCTGTGCGACCACTCCGGTGCGGTCGGGTATGTCTTCCCGCCCAGCCACCACGGCTTCGACCACCTCGCGCTGGCCCGGCAGGTCCGCGCGGAGGTCGGCGGGCTCACGCACCTGTTCGTCTCCGGCGCCGCGCAGGCGGGGGACGGGGACGTCGTACCGCTGGCGGAGGTGGACGCCGAGCCCGTGCCGCTGCCCGCCCCCGACCCCTCGGACGTGGCGTTCTTCCTGCTCTCCGGGGGCACCACGGCCCTTCCGAAGCTGATCCCGCGCACCCACGACGACTACGTCTGCCAGACCCGGGCCGCCCGCGCGGCGGGCCCGGTCGGCGGCGGCGACGTGTACCTCGCCGTCCTGCCGGTCGAGTTCAACTTCACCTGGGGCTGCCCCGGGGTGATCGGGATGATCGGCGCCGGCGGCACCGTGGTGCTGGCCCAGGACCCCACCCCCGAGCGGTGCTTCCCGCTCATCGAACGGGAGGGCGTGACCTTCACGTCCGTCGTGCCGAGCGTCCTGCAGCTGTGGCTGGAGGCGGCGGAGTGGCACGGGGCGGACCTCGGCAGCCTCCGCTTCCTCCAGGTCGGCAGCGCCAAGCTGTACCCGGAGGTGGCCGCGCGCGTCGAGCCCGCCTTCGGCTGCCGGCTCCAGCAGGTCTTCGGGATGGCCGAGGGACTGCTGACCTTCACCCGCGAGGACGATCCAGCCGCCACCGTACTGACCACCCAGGGGCGGCCGGTCTCCACCGCCGACGAGATCCGCATCGTCGACGAGCAGGACCGGGAGCTGCCGCCGGGCGGCATCGGCGAGCTGCTCACGCGCGGCCCGTACACGCTGCGGGGCTATTACCGGGACCCGGAGCACAACGGCCGGGCCTTCACCGACGACGGTTTCTACCGCAGCGGCGACCTGGCGCGGCTGACTCCCGACGGGAACCTCGTGATCGAGGGACGCATCAAGGACGTCATCATCCGCGGCGGCGACAAGGTCTCCGCCACCGAGGTCGAGGGCCACCTCCTGGCCCTCGGACCGGTCGCCCGCGCGGCCGTCGTGCCCTACCCCGACGAGTTCCTGGGCGAGCGCACCTGTGCCTTCCTCGTCCCCGTGGACCGGGCCCCGGCGCTGGCGGAGATCAAGGCGGCCCTGGAGCAGCGCGGCCTGGCCGCGTACAAGCTGCCGGACCGCGTCGAGATCGTCACCGAACTGCCCCTGACCGGTCTCGGAAAGACCGACAAGAAGGTGCTCGCCGCGCTCGCCCGCGGCGAGGCCGTCCCCGCCGCGGCGGCGTTCCTCCCCGCCCGCGCGCCCCGTGCGGCGGCGCCGCACGCGGGCTGAACCGACCGCCACAGAAAGGCCGACACCACGATGGACACCGACGCGCCCCGCTCGGCGGACGAGATCCGGGCGGCCGTCGCCGCGCTGATCGACACTCCGCCGGAGGACATTCCCGACCAGGCGAACCTCGTTCTCCTGGGCCTGACCTCGCTGGACCTGATGCGGCTCAGCGGCCGCTGGCGGCGCAGCGGCGTACCCGTGAAATTCGAGTCCCTGGTGGCGGATCCGACCATCGGGGGCTGGGTGCGGCACGTCGCCTCCGTCACCGCGGAGTCCTGATCCGGGCCACCCTGTCCTGCCCACGCCACCCGGCGGCCCACGCCCCGGTCCCCTTCCGCACCGGCCCCGAAAGGAGCCAGAACCTTGGCGCTCTCCGCCATTCCCGCCATCCGCCCGTACCCCCTGCCCGCGCCCGCCGGCCTGCCGGAGAACACGGCCGCCTGGGAGGCCGACCCCGCCCGCGCGCTGCTGCTGATCCACGACATGCAGCACTACTTCCTCCAGTTCCTGCCGGCCGGACAGGATCCGCGGACGGGTCTGGAGGACCGCGTGACCGCGCTGCGGCAGGCCGCCGCCGAGGCCGGCGTGCCGGTCGCGTACACCGCGCAGCCCGGCGACATGACCCCACGCCAGCGCGGCCTGCTCGCGGACTTCTGGGGCCCCGGAATGAGCACGGCGCCCGAGCACCGGGGCTTCCCCGAGCGGTTCGGGCCGACGGCCGGGGACCACGTGCTCACCAAGTGGCGGCCCAGCGCCTTCTTCCGCACCCGGCTGGCGGAGCTGATGCGCACGCTGGGCCGCGACCAGCTGGTGCTGTGCGGGGTGTACGCGCACATCGGGGTGCTCCAGACCGCCTGCGACGCCATGGCCCGCGACATCGAGTCGTTCGTCGTCGCGGACGCCGTGGCGGACTTCGGCGAGGCCGACCACCGCATGGCGCTGGAGTACGCGGCGGCCCGCTGTTCCATGGTGGTGCCCACCGAGACGGTGGTGGCCGCCTTCCGTGGCGGTCCCGCACGGCGGGGCCGGGGTGCCGTCCGATGACGGGCCCGACGCGGGGCGCCGGTGACGTGGCCGCCCTGCTGGACCGGCTGGGCGGGGCGGCCGGGCCGGCCTCGTTCGCCTTGCTGCACCGGCCGGAGGCGGGCGACGGCGCCCAGGTGGACGTGCTCATCGGTGACGTGACGGCCGCCTCCGTCCTCGCGGACGTCCCGCTGCCCCCGGCCGGCCCGGGCGAGCGCCACGAGCAGCTGGTCCTGCTGCCGTACCGGCAGATCGCGGAGCGCGGCTACGCCTGCCCGGACGACGGCGAGGAACTGCTCGTCCTGCACATCCGCGAGCAGGAGGCCGTACCGCTGGAGGCCCTCCTCGCCGCGCTGCCGGAGTCCGCCCTGACCGTCCGCGGCGGCGCGTTCGACGTGGACGACGCGCAGTACGCGCGGACGGCGCGGCGGATCGTCGAGGACGAGATCGGATCGGGCACCGGGGCCAACTTCGTCCTCAAGCGCACGTACACCGCGTGGATCGAGGACTGGTCGGCCCGCTCGGCGCTGGCGCTGTACGGGCGGCTGCTGCGCGACTCCCCCGGGGCGTACTGGACGTTCCTCATCCGCACCGGCGGGCGCACCTTCATCGGCGCCAGCCCCGAACGGCACATCACGCTGGACGCGGGCACGGCCGTGATGAACCCGATCAGCGGCACGTACCGCTACCCGCGGAGCGGCGCCACCCCCGCCGGCGTCCTGGAGTTCCTCGCGGACGGCAAGGAGCGCAACGAGCTGTACATGGTGCTCGACGAGGAGCTCAAGATGATGAGCCGGCTGTGCCCGCAGGGCGGCCGGGTCGTCGGGCCGCGGCTGCGGGAGATGAGCCACCTCGCGCACACCGAGTACTTCATCGAAGGACGCTGCGACCGGGATCCGCGCGAGGTGCTGCGCGAGACCCTGTTCGCGCCGACCGTCACCGGCAGTCCGCTGGAGAGCGCCTGCCGCGTCATCGCCACGTACGAGCCCGACGGCCGTGGTTACTACGCCGGGGTCGCCGCCCTGCTCGGCCGGGACGCCGCCGGGGAACGCCGGCTGGATTCCGCGATCCTGATCCGCACCGCGGACGTGGACCGCTCCGGCCGGCTGCGGCTGGGCGTCGGCGCCACCCTCGTACGGGACTCCGACCCGGTGTCGGAGGCCGAGGAGACCCGGGCCAAGGCCGCCGGGCTGCTCGCCGCCCTGGACATCGGGCGACCGGCCGGGCGGACGCCGCAAGAGCCAGCCGCGGGCCGGCTCGGAGCCGATCCCGGGGTCTCGCGCGCGCTGCGGGCGCGCAACGACCCGCTGGCCGGCTTCTGGCGGGCCTCCCCCGGCGACCGCTCACCGCGCCCGCCCCGGCTGGCGGGCCGCCGGGCCCTGCTGATCGACGCCGAGGACACCTTCACGGCCATGGGCGCGACGCTGCTGCGCGGGCTCGGGCTCGACGTGACGGTGCGGCGGTTCGACGAGCCGTACTCGGTGGCCGGGCAGGACCTGGTGGTGGTGGGGCCCGGTCCCGGGGACCCGCGCGAGACCGGCCACGTCAAGATCGCGCATCTGCGGGAGCAGACGCGGCAGTTGCTGGGGGCCGGCACCCCGTTCCTGTCGGTCTGCCTGGGCCACCAGGCCCTGTGCGGCGTGCTCGGTCTGCCCCTGGTCCGCAAGCGGGTGCCGCACCAGGGCGTCCAGCGCACCGTCGACCTCTTCGGGCAGCGCGAGGACGTGTACTTCTACAACACCTTCGCGGCCCTCTCCCCGGCCGGTCGCTTCGAGGGACCGCCGTCGCGCCCGGGACGGGTGGAGGTGTCCCGGGACCCTGCGACGGGAGAGGTCCATGCCCTGCGCGGGCCGGGCTTCGCCTCGGTGCAGTTCCACCCGGCGTCGGTGATGACCCGCAACGGCATCGGCATCCTCGAACGGCTCCTCGGCGCCGTGCTGGCACCCGCGCCGGGGCCTGCGCCGGTCCCTTCCCACGAATCTCCCCGAGATCGCGAGGCCATCGCATGAGTTCCTCCCTGATCACCGGCGGTGTGCTCCCGGCTGCGCCGGCGGCCCCGCCCACCGCACAGCACCCGGGCTGGCAGGACGCGGAGGCCGTGGACGACGTCACCCGGCGGCTGGCCGGCTACCTGCCGCTGGTGCTGCCCGCCGAATGCGACCGGCTCCGGGCCCGCCTGGCGGCGGTGGCCCGCGGTGAGGTGTTCCTGCTCCAGGGCGGCGACTGCGCCGAGACGTTCGACGCGCTGAGCGCCGAGTCGGTGGCGGCCAAGCTGGACACGCTCTTCTCCATGGCGGGCTCGCTGACGGCCGGCACGCGGCTGCCCGTGGTGGTACTGGGCCGGATCGCAGGCCAGTTCGCCAAACCGCGGTCGCAGCCGACCGAGGTGCGCGGGGGCGTGACCCTGCCCGCCTACCGGGGCGACGCGGTGAACGGGCTGGAGTTCTCCGCCGCGCTGCGCACCCCGAACCCGTACCGGATGCTTCGGATGTACGGGGCCTCGGCCGCCACCCTCAACAGCATCCGGGCCCTGTCGGCCGCCGGGCCAGACCCGCGGGAGTTCTCCGTCTCCCACGAGGCGCTCCTGCTGGACTACGAGCAGCCCCTGACCCGGCTCGATCCGCGCACCGGCAGCCGGTACGCGGGCTCCGGCCACCTGCTGTGGGCGGGCGAGCGGACCCGGCAGCCCGACGGCGCCCACATCGGCTACCTCGCCGGTATCGCGAACCCCGTCGCGGTGAAGCTCGGCCCGAGGGCCACCGCGGCCGAGGCCGTGGAGCTGGCGCGGCGGCTCGACCCGGACCGGGTGCCGGGCCGGCTCACCTTCGTCGTCCGCATGGGCGCGCAGCGGGTACGCGAACTGCTGCCGGACCTGGTGGACCGGGTCACCGCCGCCGGCGCGCGGGTGGGCTGGGTGTGCGACCCGATGCACGGCAACACCTACACCGCCCCGTCGGGGCACAAGACTCGGGCGTTCGGCGACATCGTCGACGAGGTGGCCGGCTTCTTCGAGGTGCACCGATCGCTCGGGACGCACGCCGGGGGCATCCACGTGGAGATGACCGGGGAGGACGTGACGGAGTGCGTGGGCGGCAGCGGCGGCCCGGCCGTACGCGACCTGCCCCTGCGCTACAGCTCCGCGTGCGACCCGCGGCTCAGCCGGGACCAGTCCCTCGAACTCGCCGCGCTCACGGCACGGATCGTGGGGATCAGCCCGATCGCAGCGCGCCCGGATCGAGCCGGCGGGCCAGCTCCGAGCGGGCGGTGATCCCCAGCTTCCCGTACGTGCGGTGCAGATGGTTCTCGACCGTGCGCACCGACACGTACAGCCGGTCGGCGACCTCCTGGTTGCTCAGGCCTGCGGCCACCAGGGCGGCGACCTCCCGTTCCCGCAGGGTCAGGGCGGCCGGGAGGTCCTCGCTCCGGCGCTCCGGCGGGGCCGCCCACGGCGGCAGCCCTCCCCCGGTGGCGGCCGTGATCTCCTGGCACAGCAGCCGGGCCGCGCTGCCCCTGCGGTGTCGGCCGCCGGCCTGATGGGCCCGTGCTGCCTGCGCAGCGGTCTCTGCGGCCAGCGGCCGCAGCCCGAGGGCCACGAAGCGCCGGGCCAGCTCTTCCAGCGCATCGCCGTCGTGCCGGGCAAGTGCCCGGACGTGGTGGGCCTGGAGAGCCGTCGTGCCGCTCAACAGGGACGGATCGGGCAGCGGTGCGACGGCCTCGTCGGTGGCGCCGAGCCGGGCGGCGAGGTGGAGGGCCGAGACCTCCTGGGCCCGGCGGCCAGCGGCGCCGGCCGACCCGGCGACCGACAGGGCCAGCCGCACGGCCTGCGCCCGGTCGCCGACATGGGCGTACACCAGGGCGGATTCGAGCGCCGTCCCGTCCTGCGCCAGCGGATAGCGGGCCCCGCGGCCCTCCAGGGAGCGCACCTCGACGAGGGTGCGTACGGCCTCCGCGTGCGCGCCCGCCTCGGCGAGGGCGGCGGCGAGCTGGGCCAGCGTCCAGGCGGGGGCCGTGAGCCAGTCGGCGGGCCCGTCCACGGCGGCGGCCCGGCGCAGTTCGTCGACGGCCGCGCTCCAGTGGCCGCGCGCGCGGTGCAGCCGGACCCGCAGCACTGCCACGCGCACCCGGTCCCGCGGATCGCCCTCGTCCCACCAGCGCATGCCGCCGAGGAGCGCCGCGGACGCGGCGACGCCCGCCGTGTGCAGGGCGGCGTAGGTGCGCATCCACTGGGCGGCGGTGTCGACGGGCTTGCCCTCCTCCTGGTCCGGCGGCAGCCCGGCGAGCAGCCGGGCGGCGGACACCGGATCGCCGCGCTCGACCAGGGCGAAGGCTGCGGGAACCGTGACCAGACCGGCGAGTGCGGCCTCGCCCGGCGGCGGCGCGCCCTCGCGTCCGGCGGCCGCCGCCGACACGTCCGCGAACCGGTCCTCCAGCAGTCCGAGCAGGCTGCGCGCGCCGCGGAACCGCAGTCGGGCCGGGCCCTCGGCCCCGACCAGGCCCCGTTCGACGACGTCGACGGCCTCTCCCAGGCGGCCCAGGCCGAAGGCCATGTTCACCGCGCGGACGGCGACGGCTTCCTCGGTCCGGCCCGCGGGAAGCCCCGGCGCCTCGGCGAGAACCCGTTCGGCTTCACGGTGCCGGCCCTGGCCCTGGAGGGACTGCGCCAGCACGAGCCGTACGCCGGCGGCCACGGCCTCGTCGGCAGGACCGTCCTGGTGCGACAGGGCGGTGCGGGCCAGCGTCTCGGCCTTGCCGAAGTCGTGCCGGTGCAAGGCCCGTTCGGCCGCGGTCCGCAATTGCCCGGTGGGGGGCGTCTGGCCCGCGGCGAGCCGGAGGTCGACCACCCGCGGGACGTCGTCGTGGCGGCGCATGCCCACCGCCTCGATGCCGTCGGCGAGCTGGCGGCGCAGCCGGCGTCCTTCGAGTTCGGGCATGGCGCGCAGCACCACGGCGGAGTACAGCGGGTAGGCCAGCCGCAGGCGCAGCCGCCGGCCGGAGCGTTCGGTGACGACGAGGCGCCTGCGGTCGAGCGACTCGGCGGCGTGGGCCAGCCCGGCGACGGCCGGCAGGTCGGCTTCCAGGGGTTCGGCCAGGGCGACGAGCTGGACGAGTTCGCGTTCGTCCGGCCGCAGGCCGTTCAGGCGCAGCTGGACGAGGGCCGCCGGACGGCCCTCGGGGGCGGCCGGCAGCTCTCCGCACCACTGCCAGAGCGAGCCCTCCCGGCGCAGGGCGCCCTCGGCGAGGGCGGCGTCGGTGAGTTCGCGCAGCAGCAGGGCGTTGCCGCGGGTGGCGGTCCACAGCCGTTCCGCGCAGTCGGCGGACAGCTGGCCGCCGAGCCGGGCCCGGACCACCTCGGTGGCCGTGGTCCGGTCGAAGTGGGGTACTTCGACGCGTTCGACGAGGCGCTCGACCCACAGGGCACTTATGTCGCCCGGCATGGCCACGCCGGAGAGGGCCGCCGCGATCAGCCGGATCCGGCCGTCGCGGACCAGGGCGTACAGGCAGGCGGCGGCAGCGGGGTCGATGAGGTGCGCGTCGTCGAGGCCCAGCACGAGGCCGTCCCCGGGCGGGGCGGGCGGGCCCGGCGGCACTCGGGGGAACTGCTTGAGGGCGTCGGCCAGTGAGCCGCTCGCGCCGGTGGGGACGGCGCCGCCCGCCCAGAGGGTGGGGGAGCCGCCGGCGGCCGCCCGTTCCAGCGCGGCGTGCAGGAGCCGGCTCTTGCCCACCCCCCATTCGCCGCTGAGCAGCACACCCCGCGGTCCGGCGAGCACCCTTTCCACGTGGTCGAGTTCGGATTCCCGACCCGCTGTCGGCCAGTCTGCGGAGGTGGCGATCCCCCTGGGCATGGCTGTGTGCCTTCCGTTTCCCCCGGTGTGTCCGGGCCGTCAGAGGAGGAGGGTGCCGCGCGCGACGGTCACCGCGCTGCCGCTCATCTCGACCGACGTGACGCGGTCGCCTTCGCGCGTGGCCCGCGCGTACATGGTGGAGGGTCGGCCCATCCAGGCGCCCTGGGTGATCTCGATCTCCGTACCGTCCTCGATCAGTGCGTGCCGGGCCAGGTGGATGGCCAGCGGGCCGGAGGCGGATCCGGTGGCGGCGTCCTCGACCACGCCGTACGCCGGCGAGAACATGCGCGTGTGCCAGGTGCGGCCTTCGCCGGCGAAGCAGTTGGCGGCCATGTCCGGAAAGGCGCAGAGGGCGCGGTGGTCGGGGCGCAGTGCGGCGAGGGCGGCGACGTCCGGCAGGCCGACGAAGACGTGGCGGGGGCCGTTGCGGTAGACCTCGACCGGGAGGGTGGAGTCGGGAAGGCCCAGGGCGGCCAGGAGTTCGGGGGCCTTCTCGTACGGCTCCCAGACGGGCAGCGGCTGGCGCATGCGGATCCGGGTGATCCGTTCCCCGGCCCGCTCCAGGTCCACGGGGACAGCGCCCATCGCCGTCTCCAGCAGCAGGCGGTCGGCGCGCCGTTCCTCGCCGAGCACCTGGGCGGTGCCGAGCAGCGGATGGCCGGCGAACGGCAGTTCGTTGACGGGGGTGAAGATCCTGACGCGGGCGTCGCCGCCGTTCTCGGGCGGCAGGACGAAGGTGGTCTCGGAGAGGTTCATCTCGCGGGCGATGCGCTGCATCAGGCGGGGGGTGAGGCCGGCCGCGTCCAGGTAGACGGCGACCGGGTTCCCTTCGAGGGGGGTGCGGGTGAAGGCGTCGGCGACGACGTACTGGTACACGGTCAGTTGGTTCCGTTCGCTCCGGGCCGGGCGGGCAAGAGGGTGGTCAGGACGGCGGCGAGGGCCGCCGGGACGGCGAAGGCGTAGAAGTTCCAGGCGGGGGCGACGCCCCGGGCGGCGAGGAAGCCGCCGAAGGCGGGGCCCGCGATCGCTCCGAGGCGGCCGAGGCCCAGGGTCCAGCCGAGCGCCTCGGTCCGCAGGTGGGCGGGGAAGTACGCGGCTACGTGGCCGTTCACCAGGATCTGCGTGCCGATGGTGCCGAATCCGGCCAGGGCCACGAGGGCGAGCAGCACGGGCGTGGTGTGCACGGCGGACAGCAGCAGGACGGATCCGGCCGCGACGCAGAACGCGGCGGCGATGACGGGCCGCATGCCCACCCGGTCGCCGAGCGCGCCCCCGGCGAGGGTGCCCAGGATGGCGCCGGCGTTGAGGACGACGAGGAAGACCAGGGAGTCGGTGAGCGGGTAGCCGGCGGCCCGCATGATCTGCGGGAGCCAGGTGTTCAGTCCGTAGACGAGCAGCAGGCCCACGAAGCTGATCAGGGCGAAGAGCAGGGCCGGCAGCCGGTGGGGCGGGTGGCGCAGCGCCGCGTACGAGCCCCCGTGCCGGGGTGCCGCCGCCCGGCCTTCCTCGACGGCGGCCGGGGGCGTGCCCGTCGCGGACTCGTCGGGCAGGTGTCGGGCGAGCAGCGGGAGGATCAGCAGCGGCGCGAGGCCCACTGCGAACATGGCGCGGAATCCCCAGGCGGGCAGCACCCACAGGGCCAGGGCGGCGGCGAGGATGCCGCCGACCGAGTAGCCGGAGAACATCAGGGCGTTGGTGCGGCCGCGGCGGCGCGGATCGCAGTGTTCGGCGGTGAGCGCGACGGCCGTGGGCATGACCGCGCCGAGCCCGATGCCGCCGAGGGCCCGGTAGAGCCCGAGGGTCGCGGCGGAGGTGGCGAGCGCGCACGCGGCCATGGACAGGGAGAACCAGGCGACCCCGAGCAGCATGATGCGGCGGCGCCCGACGAGGCCGGTGAGCGCGCCGGCGCCGAGGGCGCCGACGAGCATGCCGGCGGCGGCGTGGCTGCCGATGGCTCCCGCCTGGGCCGGGGTGAGCGCCCACGGCTCGTGGTGCAGCAGCTCGGGCAGGACCGCGCCGTAGACGATGAGGTCGTACCCGTCGAAGACGAGGACGGCGAAGCAGAGGGCGATCACCGTGCGGGCGCGGGCGCGCCCCGGGCCGGTGGCCGCCGGACGGACGTCGGCGGCCACCTCCTGTACTCCGGTCACGGCTGGAGCCTCAGGACCGACCAGGAATCGCCCTGGCGGTCGTAGCGCAGCCGGCGGTGCAGCCGGTCCGGGCTCGACTCCCAGAATTCCAGGCAGTGCGGGACCAGCTGGTAGCCGACGAACGGCGCGGGCCGGGGCAGCGGCCCGAGCGCCGCCAGCCGCGCGGCGTCGGCGCGCAGGGCCTCCACGTCCGCCAGCACCTCGCTCTGCCGCGACGCCACCGACATGGCGTGGGTGGAGACGGGCCGGGCCGCCCACAGGACGTCGCAGTCGGCGTCGGGCAGCAGCCCGACCGGCCCGGACACGATGATCTGACGGCCTCTCTCGCGCCAGTAGAGCACCCCGGACGCCCAGGGCCGGACGGCGAGTTCACGGTCCTTGCGGCTGCCGCGGTGACTGGTGAAGACCAGGCCCGTGTCCGTGAGCGAGTTGAGCTGCACGATCCGGCTGGAGGCGCGGCCGTCCGCGCCGGTGGTCGCCAGGGCGATCGCTCCCGGTTCGCGGACCTCCCCCCTGGCCTGGTCGAGCCAGGTGCGCAGCAGGGCCAGGGGGTCGGCCGGGGGCTTGCGGAACTCCTCGGGTTCGAGGACGGGAGACTTCGCGGTGGACTGGTCGGGCGGGGTCGTCATCGGCCCGGCACCTCCAGCGCCCGGCCCAGGCCGACCAGGGAGGACAGCCCGTGCCGTCCTTCGACGGTCGCCTCGATGTCGAACCAGGTCCGGTGGGTGGGCGGGTAGCCGATCAGCTCGGCGGCGCTGCGCGGGTGCGGTGGTGCGGCCGCCTCGGCGGACTCCCAGACCAGGACCGCGCCCCAGCGGTCGTTATCCTCGTCGGCGATCCACAGCTTCAGTACCAGGCCGGGCTGGTCGGACCAGGCGGCGACGGCCTCGTCGCGCAGGAACCCCCGCAGTGACTCGACGGTCTGCGCGGACTCCGCGAGCTCCCACCACGCGATCATCGCCCTCATGTGGGGATGCCTTCCCGGCGGACCACGGGCACCTCGATGCCGAGCGCCCGGAGCTGGTTGAAGGGGTTCATGAACTCCCGGTTCTGCACGATCTTCCCGCCGTCCAGCAGGAAGGAGTGGAGGAAATGGTTCTTGTAGTGGCCGTCCTCGTAGCCGGGGAAGCGGATCGCCCCCTCCCCGTCGCACTCCACCCAGAACCGGTTGGGGTCCTGGGTCTCGAAGATCTGGATGTTGAACCACACCCAGTCGGGGAAGCACTTCAGGGACCAGACCGCGTGCTCCGCCAGCCGCTCGCGGCCGCGGATGGCGATGGGTCCGGGCGTGTCGGCGGTCCACAGGCCTCCCTCGCCGTCCTCCACGAAGAGCAGATGGCGTTTGAGACGGTCCTGACCGGTGGTGTGCATGTACCTCTCGACCGTGGCCCGGTTGATGCGCCGGAGTTCGGCATGGTCGGTGAAGCTGACGGGGCTGAGCGTGGCGTCGGACACGACGTGACCTCCCGTGGAGTGGGGCACGGATCAACTGCTCGGAATATCATGTGAAAACCCGCTATATCCGGGCTGCCGGTCGCTATATCGCGGCTATACGCCCCGCCCGGCACAGCCCGCCGCCGCGCCGGATGACCTCGGCCCGCACGAATTCGCCGCTCTCCGGACGCTCCGGCCTCTGCGCGGCTTCCCCGTCCCGCGCGTTGCCCGTGTCGCCCGTGTCCTCGGCGGCGCTGTCGGCCGTCAGTACGCACTTCAGCAGGCCCGGCAGCTCGAAGACGAAGCCGCCGTCTCCCGCGGGTCCGGACACGCCCAGCATGTGGGCGTCCACCAGCAGTTCGAGGAGGTCCTCGGCGGCCCCGGTCGGCAGCTCCAGCGCGGCCGCGGCCACGCCCACCGTGATGTGCCGCGTCCGCAGACGGGCGAGCCTGCGCAGGGCGCGGCGGGGACGGTCGGGCAGCACGGCGACGCTGCACAGCAGCGCCGCGCCGACGTCGAGTTCGCCGACGCGCAGCAGGCCGAGGGTGTCGCGACAGGGGTCGGCCAGCCGGTCGGCGAGATGGCCCGGCGTCCAGTGCGGCCGGGCGGTCAGCTGCGCGGCCACGGCGCGGATGGCGGCGGGATGCAGATCGCACAGGTGCAGCAGCCGTTCGGCCGCCTCCGGGTGGCCGCCCGCGGCCGCCGGGCCGCAGGTGATGCCGTTGAGCAGGTCCAGTGCCTCGCGCGGCTCCAGGCCTTCCAGGGCCAGGACCCGGACCCCGGGCAGGGCGGCGAACCGCGGCCGCCCGGTGATCAGGAACCGGGACCGGCCGCCGCCGGAAACCAGGGGGTGCACCTGCGCCTCGTCGTCGGCGCCGTCGAGGATGACGAGGCAGCGCAGCCTGTCGAGCAGGGTGCGTAACAGCCACATCCGCTCCGTCGCCCCCACCGCCGCGTCGGGGCGTTCGCCGAGGCCGCGCAGGAGGTCGTCGACGAGCTCGGCCGTCGGCCGGCGCCGGCCCCCTGCGTCCTGGCAGCGGACGAACAGCCGGCCGTCGGGGTAGGCGGCCGCGCTGCCGTACGCAGCGCGCACCGCGAGGACGGTCTTGCCGCTTCCGGCCATGCCGGTGACCACGACGGGCCCGGTGCAGCCCGCGTCGTCCGGTGCGGGGGTCAGCCATTCTCGGAGCAGGCGCAGTTCTGCGTGCCGGCCGGTGAAGTCCACGAGGTCCGGGGGCAGTGCGGCGTACGCCCCGGCGCCGCGGTAGGGAGCCCCGCCCGTCGGCCCGGGAGCCTGCGGGAGCGGCCGGCGGGCGACCAGGGTGCCGGCGAGCAGGGACTGGAAGGTGCGGGTGAGTTCCTCCCCCGGGTCCACGCCGAGGTGTTCGGCGAGGACGGTCCGGCCCTCGTGGTAGACGGTGAGGGCCTCGGCCTGCCGGCCGCAGTGGCTGAGCGCGGCCATCAGCAGGGACCGCAGCCGCTCGCGGAAGGGGAACTGCGCGACGGAGGCGGTGAGTTCGTCGACGACGTCACGGGCCCGGCCGAGGGCGAGGTCGGCGGCTGTCTTCTCCTCCAGTACGGACATGCGCAGTTCCTCCAGCCGGGGGGTCTGCGCGGTGTCCAGGAACTCCGTGGCACCGGTGAGGGCGGGACCGCGCCACTGCGCCAGTGCCTGCGCGAACAGGGTGGACGCCCGCTCCGGCCGGCCGGCTGCCTGCGCGTCGCGGCCGTGGGCCGCCAGGCGTTCGAACTCCAGGTAGTCCACCGTCGCGCCGCTCAGCCGCAGCCCGTAGCCGCGAGGCAGCCGGACGAACTCGACCGTGCCACCCAGCGCCTTGCGCAGCCGGGAGATGTACGTGTGCACCTGGGCGCGTACGGTCGCGGGCGGGGCCGCTCCCCACAGCGCCTGCTGGATCTCGTGCTGGGACAATCCCCGCTCCCCCGCCAGGGCCAGGGCCGCGAGGAGGGTTCTGGGCCGCATCCCGCCCAGTGACCGGGCGCGGCCGCCGTCGAAGGCTTCTATCGGTCCGAGTATGCGAAGTTCCATGCCGTCCCTCGTCCGAGAACTCCGGGCTCGGGCGCCGTTACGGGCTCGTTTTCATAACGAGTCGCAGCAACTCAGGTACGTCCGAGCCGAGTTGCATCCAACATGAGTCGAAGATCGACCTGGAGGGGGACGCTAGTCTCGGGTCCGACGGGTGTCAACACGCCACCGGGCGTCGACGCGCCGGGTTCCGACCACTAGATTGCCCGCGACACAGGGAGGTGCAACCTTGGCCAACTCGGACGGCGGCGCGAGACTCAGCCTTGCCGACAAGATCAATCACCTGTTCGACACGGTGGTCCCGGCCGGCCGTCAGCCGTACAACACCGAAGAAGTGGCCCGGGCCATCACGGAGACCGGCATACCCATTTCCGGAAGCTACATCTGGCTGTTGCGCAAAGGTCAGCGCGACAACCCGACGCTCAAGCACCTCGAAGGCATAGCCGCGTTCTTCGGTGTCCCTCCGGCCTACTTCTTCAACGACCAGGTCGCCTCCGACGTCCACGCGCAGCTCGCCCTCCTCGCGGCACTTCGCGACTCCAACGTCCAGCACGTCGCCCTGCGGGCCGCCGGCCTCTCCTCCGCGAGCCTGAACTCGATCAGCGAACTCATCGAGCACGTCCGGGCCCTGGAAGGACTGCCCCAGAGCGGTCCGACCGAGGACGAACCCGCGGGTGCACAGGATTCATGACCTGATTCCCCCTGTCTGTCCGAACCCGACTCATGTTGCATGAGTTCGTGTGTGGCCGGTGTGACACGGGGGAGGAAGATTGCTGAAAGAGCGCGAGTTACGGCGGCGCTGCAAGCGTGAGCTCCGGGCGCTGGGGGTCCAGCCGCCGTTGGACGTGGCCGTCCTGTGCAGACTGCTGGGCGAGCGCCGGGGCCGGCCCATCCGCCTGGTCCCCTACCGGCTCCCGGCGAACGGCCCGTACGGGCTGTGGATCGCCACCGACATCACCGACTACATCTTCTACCAGCAGGAAACCAGCAAGGCCCACCAGGACCACATCATCGTGCACGAGATCGGGCACATCCTCGCCGACCACCACAGCGGTGAGCTCGACGACGCACTGCTCGGCGCGATCATGCCGAACATCTCCCTCGACGTGGTCAAACGGCTCCTGGGGCGCAGTTCGTACGACGAGGACCGCGAACGCGAGGCCGAGATGATGGCCACCATCATCCTCGAATGGGCCTGCGTCCTCGACCACGTCGCCCAGCCCGCCCCACGGGACTCCTCGGCCCGCCGCATCCAGCGGGCGCTGACCGAGCGGCGCGGGTGGCTGTGACGTGCTGACGATCCTGCTCGGCGCGGTCCTGCTGGTCGCCCTCGCCCGGATGACCCACCAGATCGCCAAGGCCCCCCACGACCGGCCGCTCCAGGCCGTGACGTACTGCATCCTGTGCGCCTGCCTGTCCTTCCCCATGGGTCTGCGCGGCGTCGCCGACGACATCGACGGCATGGCGGGTGCCGGAACCACGAAGCTGCTGCAGAACGTCCTGCTGCTCGGCACCGCCTACTGGCTCATGTGCTTCTACCTGCAATCGGCCTCGGACCCGCGCAGCGGCCGCCGGCGCGCCCGGATCGAGTTGATCCCGCTCCTGGTCACCGCGTTCGCCATCACGGCGGCCACGCTCGCGACCCCGCGCGCCGCGCGCACCCACGTCTACGCGACGGCGGACATGCGGGTGGCCGGGATCACCGTCTTCTACCTGGCGGCCGGGCTCTACCTGACGTACGCGCTCGCGATGGCGCTGTGGTGGACGCTGCGCTACGTCCGGACCACGCACGGCCCGCTCGCCGTCGGCCTGCGGCTGGTCGCCGTCTCCCTGGCGTGCATGGTGGGCGCGGGCGCCCTGCGAGCCGTTCTGGCCCTCCTCCGCGCCGGCGGTGGTGCCGTTCCCCCGGCTGTGATCACGAGTGTCAAACTGCTGCTGGACCTGGCCATCCCGCTCTTCGTCGTCGGCGTCATCTACCCCGGGGCGGCGGGCCGGCTGACGGCGATACGCCTGCGGCTGCGGCACCGGCGCACCTACCGCCGGCTCACTCCGCTGTGGACGGCGCTGCACGCGGCGTTCCCCGAGAACGCCCTGCACCGGGCGCCGTCCGGCGGCTGGCGCGACTGGCCGGCCCGGCTCAACCACCGCGGTGCGCACCGGCGCTACTACCGGCGCGTGGTGGAGTGCCGGGACGGGCTCGTACGCCTCAGCCCCCATCTCGCGCCCTTCGCCGAGGCCGGGCCGGTCGAGGAGCTGCCGCCCGGCGTCGTGGCCGGACACCTGCGCCGGGCGCTGCGGGAGTACGCGGCCGGGGCGCCGGCCCCGGGCGCCGCGGTGGGGGTCGCCCTGCCGCGCGGCGACAGCCTCGACGACGACGTGGACCAGCTCCTGCTGCTCTCCGACGCGCTCGCAGGCGCTTGACCGCCCCCGCCGGAACCGGCGGGGCGACCGACACGAAGGTGTGAGTTCATGGAATACCTGATCACGGCCGGGCAGCTCGTCACGGGCCCCGGCGGCCGGCGGCTGCGCGACGGCGCCGTACTGGTCCGCGGCGCGACGATCGCGGGCGTGGGCCCGCGGGCCGAGATCGCCCCCTTGGCCGCGCCCGGGGCGTTGGTCATGTCGTTCCCCGACGGCACGCTGCTGCCGGGACTGATCGACTGCCATGTCCACCTGGCCCTCGACGCCGGACCGGACCCCGTCACCGCCCTCCTCGACACCGACGACACCGGCCTGCTGGCCGGGATGGCCGCGCGGGCCCGGCAGTTGCTCGACAGCGGCGTGACGACCGTACGGGACCTCGGGGACCGGAGCGGCCTCGCCCTGCGCCTGCGGCATTCGATCGAGCGGCAGGCCACGCCCGGGCCGCGCATCCTCAGCGCCGGCACCCCGCTGACCCGCCCCGGCGGCCACTGCTGGTTCTTCGGCGGCGAGGTGGGCGACGAGGAGGCCCTGCGCGACCTGGTCCGGCGCAACGTGCGCGACGGCGTCGACGTGATCAAGGTGATGGCCACCGGCGGCGGCATCACCAAGGGTGGCCCGCCGGTCTGGCAGGCCCAGTTCAGCGCCGCCGAGCTGGACCTGGTGGTGACCGAGGCCCGCCGGGCCGGGCTGCCGGTGGCCGCGCACGCGCACGGCACCGAGGGCATCGCGGCGGCGGTGGCGGCGGGCGTCGACACGATCGAGCACTGCACCTGGATGGCGCGGGACGGTTTCGACGTACGGGAGGACCTGGTCGCCGAGATCGCGGAGAAGGGGATCCGGGTCTGTCCCGCGGCGAGCCCGGACTGGCGCGGCTTCGCACGCCGCTTCGGACCGGAGCGGGCCGAGGAGATGTTCGACCGCCTGCGCTGGATGGCCGGTCAGGGGGTTCGGCTCATCGCGGGCACGGACGCGGGCGTGGCGCACGCCGTCTTCGACGGCTTCGTGTCGAGCCTGGAGTTCTTCCGCCACATCGGCTTCTCCCCCGCCGAGGCGATCGACGCGGCCACGGTCGAGGCCGCCCTCGCCCTGGGCATCGCCTCCGACACCGGCCGCCTCGCCCCCGGCTACCGCGCCGACCTGATCGCCGTCACCGGCGACCCGCTGGCCGATCTGGCCGCCCTGCGCGCCGTCCGCCTGACGATGTCCGCCGGCCGCCCCCACGTCCCGGCCGGCGCCCCGGAGCCGGCCCCGCGCTGACCGGGGGCCGGCAGGGGGATCAGCCGTTCAGCGCGGGGATGATCTGTTGCCCGTAGGCGTCGATCGTGGCCTCCTTCGCGTCGTGCATGTCGTAGAGGGCGAACTGGTCGACGCCGAGGTCGCGCAGGGCGCGCAGCTTCTCGATGTGGGCCTCGGGCGGGCCGAGCAGGCAGAAGCGGTCGACGATCTCGTCGGGGACGAAGTCCGCGGACGGGTTCCCGGTGCGGCCGTGGTGGCTGTAGTCGTAGCCCTGGCGGGCCTTGATGTACTCGGTGAGCTCGTCGGGGACCATCGAGGAGTGCTCGCCGTAGCGCGAGACCAGGTCGGCGACGTGGTTGCCGACCATTCCGCCGAACCACCGGCACTGGTCGCGGGCGTGGGCGAGGTCCGTGCCCACGTACGCGGGGGCCGCCACGCAGATGGTGATCGCGGCCGGGTCGCGGCCCGCCTCCACGGCGGCCTGGCGGACCGACTTGACCATCCACTCGGTGAGGTAGGGGTCGGCGAGCTGGAGGATGAACCCGTCCGCCTTCTGCCCGGCCAGGGCAAGGGCCTTCGGGCCGTACGCGGCCATCCACACCGGGAGCTTCCCGTCCCGGATCCAGGGAATGCGGATCGGATTGCCGTCGACGACCGCCTCCCGGCCCTCGGCGAGGTCGCGGATCACCTCGATGGCCTCGCCGAGCCGGGCCAGGGTGTTCGGCGCGCGCCCGGCGACCCGCATCGCCGAGTCCCCGCGCCCGATCCCGCACACGGTGCGGTTGCCGAACATGTCGTTGAGGGTGGCGAAGGTGGAGGCGGTGACCTCCCAGGTGCGGGTGCCCGGGTTGGTGACCATCGGCCCGACGTGCAGTTTTCGCGTGTGCTCCAGGATCTGGCTGTAAATGACGAACGGCTCCTGCCACAACACGGCGGAGTCGAAGGTCCAGCCGTAGCGGAACCCGTTGCGCTCGGCACGGCGCATGAGACTGATGACCTGCGAAGCCGGTGGATCGGTTTGCAGGACGAGGCCGAAGTCCATGGCGGACACTCCTTACAGGTACTGGCAGGTGGTGCGGGGGACGAAGACCCCGTGGCCGGCCCGGCCCGTGTACTCGCGCCGGTCGATGACGAGTTCGCCGCGGGAGAGCACCGTGTCGACGCGTCCGGTGATCCGCTTGCCCTCGTACGCCGAGTAGTCCACGTTCATGTGGTGCGTCTCGGCGGAGATGACCTGCTCGGCGTGCGGATCGTAGAGGACGATGTCGGCATCGGAACCCGGCGCGATGGTGCCCTTCTGCGGGTAGATGCCGAACATCCGGGCCGGGGTCGCGCAGGCGATCTCGATCCAGCGGCGGCGGCTGATGTGCCCGTCCACCACGGCCTGGTGGAGGAGGTCCATGCGGTTCTCCACCCCGGGCAGCCCGTTGGGGATCTTGGAGAAGTCACCGCGGCCCAGCTCCTTCTGGCCGCGGAAGCAGAACGGGCAGTGGTCGGTGGAGACCACCTGGAGGTCGTTGGTCCGCAGCCCCCGCCACAGCGCCTCCTGGTGCTCGCGCGGGCGCAGCGGGGTGGAGCAGACGTACTTGGCGCCCTGAAAGTCGGGCTCGGCGAGGTTGTCGGTGGACAGGAAGAGGTACTGCGGGCAGGTCTCCCCGAAGACCGGCAGCCCCTTGTCGCGGGCGGCGGCCAGCTCGGCGACCGCCTCCTCCGCCGAGACGTGGACGACGTACAGGGGCGCTCCGGCGACCCGCGCGAGCTGGATGGCGCGGTGGGTGGCCTCGGCTTCGAGGAGCACCCTGCGGACCTCGCCGTGGTGGCGGGGGTCGGTCTCGCCGCGGGCCAGGGCCTGTTCGACGAGGACGTCGATGGCGATGCCGTTCTCGGCGTGCATCATGATCAGCCCGCCGTTGGCGGCGCCGCGCTGCATGGCGCGCAGGATCTGCCCGTCGTCGCTGTAGAAGACGCCCGGGTAGGCCATGAACAGCTTGAAGGACGTGACGCCTTCCCCCACCAGGAGGTCCATCTCCTTGAGGGTGCCCTCGTTGACGTCCGAGAGGATCATGTGGAAGGCGTAGTCGACGGCGCACTTGCCGTCGGCCTTGTCGTACCAGGTGTCGAGGCCCTCGCGCAGGGAGCGGCCCACGCTCTGGACGGCGAAGTCGACGATGGTGGTGGTGCCGCCCCAGGCGGCGGCCCGGGTTCCGGTCTCGAAGGTGTCCGCGGCCGAGGTGCCGCCGAAGGGGAGCTCCATGTGGGTGTGCGCGTCGACGCCGCCCGGGATGACATACTTCCCGCTCGCGTCGATCGTACGGCCGGCCGTCCAGGCCTCGGCGGCCGCGGAGCCGTGCGCGGCCAGGGCCGCCACGCGGCCGTCCTCGATCAGGACGTCCGCGTGGAGTTCGTCGGCGGCGGTGACCACCAGGCCGCCGCGGATCAGGGTGCGGATGCTCATGGAAGTCCCCCTACTGGATGCTGCGGAGCGCCTGTTCGAGGATCTCGGCACCCTCTTCCGCCTCGGCGACGGTGAGGGAGAGCGGCGGCGCGATGCGCAGCACGCTGGTGTTGTGACCGCCGCCCTTGCCGATCAGCAGGCCGCCCGCGCGGGCGGCCTCCAGGACGGCCGCGGCCGCGGCCGGGTCGGCCTGGTCGGTGCCGGGCCGGGTCAGCTCCAGGCCGGCCATCAGGCCCCGGCCGCGTACCTCCCGTACAGCGGGCACGTGGGCGGCGATCGCGCGCAGCCGCTCCAGCAGCAGGCCGCCGACGCGGCGGGCGTTGCCCTGGAGGTCGTGTTCCAGCAGGTACGCGAGGTTGGCGGCGCCGGCCGCCATGGTGACCGGGGAGCCGCCGAAGGTGGAGATGGAGTTGGAGTCCAGGCAGTTCATCACCTCGGCACGGGCCACGACCCCGCCGATGGACATGCCGTTGCCGATGCCCTTGGCGAAGGTGAGGATGTCCGGCGGGCCGTTCTGGGCGTGGGCCTGCCAGCCCCAGAAGTGCTCGCCCGTGCGGCCCCAGCCGGTCTGCACCTCGTCGCTGATCCACAGGATGCCATGCCGGTCCAGGACCTCGCGGAAGGCTCCGTACAGGCCGTCGGGCGGGGAGGTGAATCCGCCGACGCCCTGGATCGGTTCGGCGATGAGCGCGGCCACTCCGCCCCGGGCCTGGCCGAGCACGTCTTCCAGGTCGGCCACGGCGGCGGCGGTGAACTCGGTGTCGGACAGCTCCGCGAAGGGGCCGCGGGTGCGGACGGCGCCGTGGACGTAGTACGTCTGGAGCGGGGAGAGGCTGGTCGGGGACCAGCCGCGGTTTCCGGTGACGGAGACGGCGGAGAAGGACCGGCCGTGGTAGCTGTTGCGCATCGCCAGGATCTGGTTGGAGCGGCGGTACGTCGTCGCGAGCAGCAGGGCGGTGTCGTTGGCCTCGGTTCCGGAGGTGGTGAAGAAGACCCGGGCCTCGGGGATGCCGGACAGCGCGGCGATCCGCTCGGCCAGTTCCACCATCGGCCGGTTGAGGTAGAGGGTGGAGGAGTGGATGATCCTCCCGGCCTGTTCGGAGACGGCCTTGGTGACCTCGGGCAGGGCGTGGGCGGTCATCGTGGTGAGGATGCCGCCGAAGAAGTCGAGGTAGCGGTTGCCGTCGGCGTCCCAGACGTGGCGGCCCTCGCCGTGGGTGAGCTCGACGGGGCGGTCGTAGTAGAGCGTGAGCCAGTCGGGCATGACGGTGAGGTGGCGGCTGTGCAGGGGGATCGGGTTGGTCACGGCTGTACGAGCCCTCCGTAGGCGTCGGGACGGCGGTCGCGGTAGAAGGCCCACTGGTCGCGGACCTGTTTGATCAGGCCGAAGTCGAGGTCGCGGACGAGGAGTTCCTCCTCCTTGTCGCTGGCGGCCTCACCGACGAACTGGCCGCGCGGGTCGACGAAGTAGCTGGTGCCGTAGAAGTCGTTGTCGCCGTACTCCTCCTGGCCGATGCGGTTGATCGCGGCGACGAAGTACTCGTTGGCGACGGCCGCGGCCGGCTGCTCCAGCTGCCACAGGTACGCCGACAGGCCCCGGTGGGTGGCGGACGGGTTGTAGACCAGTTGGGCCCCGGCCAGGCCCAGTGCGCGCCAGCCCTCGGGGAAGTGGCGGTCGTAGCAGATGTAGACGCCGACCCGGCCGACGGCGGTGTCGAAGACGGGCCAGCCGAGGTTGCCCGGGCGGAAGTAGTACTTCTCCCAGAAACCCTTGACCTGGGGGATGTGGTGCTTGCGGTACTTGCCGAGGTAGCTGCCGTCGGCGTCGATGACGGCGGCGGTGTTGTAGTAGAAGCCCTCGGACTCCAGCTCGAAGACGGGTACGACGATCACCATGCCGGTCTCGCGGGCGAGGTCCTGCATGCGGCGGACGGTCGGGCCGTCGGGGACGGCCTCGGCCCAGCGGTAGTGCTCGGGCTCCTGGACCTGGCAGAAGTAGGGAGCGTTGAACACCTCTTGGAAACCGATGATCTTCGCGCCCTGGGCGGCGGCCCGGCGGGCGTGCTCCTCGTGTTTGGCGATCATCGATTCGGTGTCTCCGGTCCAGGTGGCCTGGACCAGCGCGGCGCGGACGACTTGGGCCATGAGCTGCTCCTCGCGACGGGAACGCCGAGTTCTACGCACGTAGACGGTATGCGTAGGGAGTAGAACGTAGGCCTCGTCACACCGTGGGGCAAGACCGCCGTGCACGGTTGGAGTAGTCGATCAGGTTACGTCGCCCCGCGATCGATAGCGGTCAGGAGACGGGCGGTTTACGCCGCGGCGATCCCTGCCACGCGCAGGGCATGGACCATGTCGCGGTGACGGGTTCCGGACAGCGCCGCGGCGGCCTGGAGCAGGCGCGGGGCGAACCACTGCGGATCTCTGCGGGCGAGGGCGGCCGCCTCCTCCGCGGTGCGGACCCGGACGAACGCGCCGAGCAGGGCGTCGGCCTCCCGGGTCCGCCCGGCCGTGCCGAGGGCGAGGGCCGCGTCGGCGATCTCGCCGGTGGGGCGGGCCACGCCCTGGCGCAGCAGGCGGTCGCAGTCGGCCTCCCGGCCGGCCTCGCCGAGGGCGGCCGCGGCCGCGGCGAGCCGCTCGGGCGGGAGCGAGGCCGCCTCCCACAGCAGGGTGGCCCAGTCGGCCGCGAGCCCGGCGCGCACCAGCTGGTCGGCGAGGCCGGGCAGCCGGTCCGCGGGCCAGGCCGCGATCTCGCAGAGCAGTGCGTGCGCCTCGCCGCCGCGTCCCCCTGCGCGCAGTGCGATCAGTTCGCCCACGACGGCCCGCGTGCTCCCGGCCGGGGACGCGGGGAAAGCGCCGTTCCCGGCTTCCGCCCCTCCGGGTCCGGGGCCGGGTTCCGTATGACCCCGGGCCTCGTGTCCCGGCTCGCCGGGCCCGGCCGGGGGCACCGCCCCGCCGTCCTGTTCACCCGCCCGGGCGCCTCGCGGGGCCGGAATCCGGGGCCCCGAGGGGCCGAAACGCGCCCCGCGCGGAGCGGTTCCGGGCCCGCCCGGGGCCGGGTCCCCGTCCGGGTGGCCCGGCGGCGGGACGAAGGCCGGCGCTCCGGGCGCCGCCGAGCCCGCGTACCGGGCGCCCCCGGCCCGCCGCGCGCCGCGCAGCCACCGCCCCTCGGCCCGCCCGACCGGCGCCTCGGTCTGAGCCCGGGCCTGGGCCTGGGCCTGGACTTGGGTCTGGACTTGGGTCTGGGCCTGAACCCGGGCCTCGGCCTCGGCCTGGGCCTCGGCCTGGGTCTGCGCCTGCGCCTCGCCCGGGGCGCCGGCCCGCAGGGCCGCGAGGCGGGCCGAGATGTCCTCGTGGCGTGACGCGGCCCGGGCGGCGTCGTCCTGGGTCCAGGAGAGCTCCCGGGCCAGGGCGTCCGCCTCCGTCGGGTCGGTGGCGCCGCCGAGCCGGGCCGTCAGGTTCCGCAGGGCCTCCCCCGCGTCGGCCCGCTGCGCGGCCGCCGCCGCGTACTGGGTCCGCAGCTCCTCAGTCCCGCCCGGCAGCCTGTCCCACGCGGTGACCGCCGCGGCCCGCAGCCGGGCGGCGTATACGGTCTCCCGCCCCGCGATCTGCTCGCCCCGCACCGCCGCCAGGTCCCGCAGGAGCGAATCCACCACGTCCCACGGCGGTATCGCGGCCCCGTCGAGACAGGCCCGCAGACCCTCCGGATCCCGGCGCAGGAACTCCCCGTACCAGCCTGCTCCGGGATCCAGTCTCAGGGTCAAGCCACGCAGGTATTCAGCGAATTGACCGATCGTCAGCGAAGTCGCGGTCTCCATGACCGCATTGGATCCCACCTGTGTTACGGGCGGGCTACGGGCACTTCAAAGCTTGACGGCGATCGCGGTGTGCGGCCGTCGCCCCCGCCGTACCACCATGGCGGGCACGTCCACCACCCAGAACTGCCACGTGTACTTGCGCGACATGAGCCCCCGCACCCGCCGCAGCCCCGCCTCGTCGAGCAGCCGGGCCTCCCCCTCCCGCACCGTCGCCCCCTCTTCGACGCGCCCGCGCACGTCACAGGGGGCGACGGTGACCCGCCCGTCGTTGCGGATCCGCTTGACCTTCCACGAGTCGCTGCGCGTCCACACGTACAGCTCTCCGCCGTCGGCCACCGCCCACACGGGCGTCGCCACAGGCGTGCCGTCCTTGCGGAAGGTGGTGAGACTGACGTACTTCGCCCTGCCCAGCTCTTCGACATCCATGGCCCGACCCTAAGGGCTGTCGCGCGACCCCCGGCCGGGCGCGTCTTCGCGCAGGACCACGTCCCCCTGGCCCTCGGACCGGCCCCCATCGTCGGGGGCGACGCAGGCCGCGAGGAGCAGGCCGCCCGCGAGGAGCGCGCCGAGGAATCCGAAACCGAGTCGCTTGGATGCGTTCGTGGCTGACACGCCTTCACGCTTGCCCCGCGTACGGGCGGTCCCACCGCCCATTGGGCCGATCGGCCGCGGGCCGGACCTCAGACGGGCGCGAGGGAGCAGCGCCGCATCACGTCGTCCAGGGAGAGGCCGAGGACCTCGGCGAGGGCGGCCACCGTGAAGAAGGCGGGGGTGGGCGCCCGGCCGGTCTCGATCTTGCGGAGGGTCTCGGCCGAGAGCCCGGCTCCGGCCGCGATCTCGACCATGCTGCGCGCGCCGCGCGCCTCACGAAGCAGGGCGCCCAGGCGCTCGCCGCGCTCGCGCTCTTCAGGAGTCAGGGGGGTACGGACCATGCCCCCATCCTACCGCGCACGCCAATAACTATCCCGTTAAAGTTATACCGGTATAGTTATTGGCATGGTGGAACTGAAGACGGACGAATCGATCGACGAGATGCGCGCCACCGGCCGCGTCGTCGCACAAGCCCTGGCGGCCGTACGGGAGAGCGCGCGGGTCGGGGTCGCCCTGCTGGACCTGGACCGGGTGGCCCGCGACGTGCTCCGCGAGGCGGGCGCGACCTCCCCCTTCCTGGGCTACCGGCCGAAGTTCGCGCCGGTGCCCTTCCCGGCCGTGATCTGCACCTCGGTCAACGACGCCATCGTGCACGGCATCCCCGGCACGTACCGACTGCGCGACGGGGACCTGGTCAGCGTCGACTGCGGGGCCGTGCTCGGCGGCTGGGCCGGGGACGCGGCGGTCAGCTTCACCGTCGGCCGGCCCCGCCCCGCCGACCTGCGGCTCATCGCTACGGCCGAGGCGGCCCTCGCCGCGGGCATCGCGGCAGCGGTGCCCGGCAACCGGATCGGCGACATCGCCCACGCGGTCGGTACGGTCTGCCGTGCCGCCGGATACGGCATCCCCGACGGCTTCGGCGGCCACGGCGTGGGCCGCCACATGCACGAGGACCCCGGCGTCCCCAACGAGGGCCCGCCGGGACGCGGCATGAAGCTGCGCCCCGGCATGGTCCTCGCGATCGAACCGATGCTGACCGCGGGCGGTACGGACGACTACAGCTGCGACGGGGACGGCTGGACCCTGCGCACCGTCGACGGCAGTCGCGCCGCGCACGCGGAGCACACGGTCGCGATCACCGCCGACGGCCCCAGGATCCTCACTGCTCCCTAGGGCTGTCCCGTAATCCCCGGCGGGCGCACGACGCCGGCTACGGCACCTCGCCGCGTTGTCGGAACGCCCGAATACGCCCAGTAATGGGGGCGCCCCTCCGCCTTGCGATGCACCGCATCCGACGCCGTGCGCTGACCCACCGGGGATTATGGGACAGCCCTTAGTTAGGTCATGCCCCGGGCTTGCCGTGCGGGTGGACGACCATGGCCGAGCCGCCGCCGCGGCGGGTCGTCTCGGCCGCCGCCAGCCAGCGCCCGTCGGGCAGGCGCTGCACGCCGGTCGCGGCGCCGATCTCCGGGTTCTGGCGGAAGGCCTGCCCGATCGCCTCCAGTTCGGCGCGCAGCGGGCTGTTCCACAGGGCCGGCTCCAGCTCGGTGGTGGTCTGGTTGCGCTGGCTGGCCCGTGGCGCGGCGATCGCGTCGACCAGCGGCAGCCCCCGGTCCAGGTGGCCGATCAGGGTCTGCAGGACGGTGGTGATGATGGTGGCACCGCCCGGGGAGCCCACCGCGAGCACCGGCCGCCCGTGCTCCAGCACGATGGTCGGTGACACGGACGAGCGCGGCCGCTTGCCGGGGCCGGGCAGGTTCGGGTCGGGAACACCCGGCGAGATCGGGGCGAAGGAGAAGTCGGTCAGCTCGTTGTTGAGCAGGAAGCCACGGCCCGGGACGGTGATCGCGCTGCCGCCGGTGGATTCGATCGTCAGGGTGTAGGAGACCACGTTGCCCCAGCGGTCGGCGACCGTCAGGTGGGTGGTGTTGTCCCCCTCGTAGGCGGACGGCGCCGCCTTCCCGGTGGTGGCGCAGGGTACGGGGTCGCGCGGGTCGCCGGGGGCCAGCGGGCTGGTCAGCGCCTGGTCCGGCTTGATCAGGCAGGCGCGCGAGTCGGCGTACCGCTGGGAGAGCAGTTCCCGCGTCGGCACGTCCTCGGCGGCCGGGTCGCCGACCCAGCGGCCGCGGTCGGCGAAGGAGATCCGCGAGGCCTCGATGAAGCGGTGCAGGTACTGCGCCTCGGACAGCTTCGAAAGGTCGGTGCGCTCCAGGATGTTCAGCGCCTCGCCGACGGTGGTGCCGCCGGAGGAGGAGGGGGCGATGCCGTAGACGTCAAGGCCCCGGTAGCTCACCTGGGTCGGGGCCTGCCGCTTGGTCCCGTACGCGGTGAGGTCGCCGGCGGTGAGGTCGCCGGGGCGGACGTTCCGGGTGGCCGCGGGGTTCACCGGGGGCTTGCGGACGGCCTGGACGATGTCGTCGGCGATCGGGCCCCGGTAGAGCGCGCCGGTCCCCTTGCGGGCGAGTTCCGCGTACGTGGCGGCCAGGTCGGGGTTCTTGAAGGTGGAGCCGACCACCGGCAGGGCGCCGCCCGGCAGGAAGAGCTTCGCGGTGTCCGGGAAGTCCTTGAACCGGTCCTGGTTGAGCTCGGTCTGGGCGCGGAAGGTGGCGTCGACCGTGAAGCCGTCGCGGGCCAGCTTCTCGGCGGGCTTCAGCAGCTGGCCGAGCGGGCGGCTGCCCCAGGAGTCGAGGGCGCTCTTCCAGGTGGCGGGGGTGCCGGGGACGCCGACCCCGCGGCCGCTGGTCTGCCCCTCGGCGAAGGGGATGGGGACGCCGTTCTCCTGGAACAGCGAGGCGGTGGCCGTCGCGGGTGCGGTCTCGCGGCCGTCGATGGTGTGTACGCGGCGGGAGCCGGCGTCGTAGTAGACGAAGTAGCCCCCGCCGCCGATGCCGGACGAGTAGGGCTCGGTGACGCCGAGCGCGGCGGCGGTGGCGACGGCCGCGTCCACGGCGTTGCCGCCGGAGCGGAGTACGGCGATGCCGGCCGCGGAGGCGTCGGCGTCGACGCTGGCGACGGCCCCGCCGTAGCCGGCGGCCACCGGCACCTTGGCCGGGGTGGCCGTCGCGTCGGCGGCGGAGGGCGGAGCGGCCGCCCCGGTGGACACCAGCGCCCCGGCGAGGGCGACGAGCGCCAAGTGACGTGCGGCGGGACCACGCATCGGTACCTCCAGTCGACGGCCGGTCAGACCATGCCACCGCAGCCTAACTTCACGGGACCCCTCGCGTCATGAAGGCCATGCGACGGCTACCATCCGCCGCATGAACGACGACGTCCGCAACATCGTGCTCGGGGTGATCGCCACCGCGCTCAGCGGCGGGTTCGGCTGGTTCTCCCGGACCTACCTCTGGCGCCGCGCGCTCCGCCGCAAGCAGGCCTTCTTCGGCCTGCCGACCGGATCCGACTGCCTGTTCGTGGTGAACCGGCAGATGGGCGGAACCGATTCGTCACTGCACCGCAACGACGCCTTCGCGCTGCTGGAGATATCCGCCCTGATCAAGGACTGCGGGGCGAACGTGCAGATCGTCACCCACGACGGGGCCCGCCAGGGCTTCGGCGAACGGGCCGAGTTCTGCGTCGGCGGGCCCGCCTCCAACACCCGCACCACCGCGCACCTGACCTCCATGCTCCCGGGTGTCCGGTTCGACGTAGGCCTCGCGTCGGGCCATCCGGACCGCGGGTCGATCCGGATCGGCGAGGAGAAGTACCGCTGGGAGAAGGGGATGGTCGAGCACGTCCTGCTGGCGCGGCTGACGACCGGGCACGGCTCCCGGCCGGTGTTCCTGCTCTGCGGACAGACCGCCAACAGCAACCAGGCCGCCGCCCGCTACCTGGCCAAGCACCATGTGCGGCTTGCCCGCAAGTACGGCCGTGAGTCCTTCTGCATCCTGCTGAAGGTCATCAACTCCGATGCCTACGGGCCGGATGTGACGGAGCTGTTGGCGGACGTCACCGCTGCGGCCCGGACACCCGTAGCGGAAGCCGCGTGATGCCGTTGATGAAGTTGGAGACCAGCCGCCCCGGAGGTCCGGCGAGTTCGGGCGGGGGCATGACCGCGCGCCACTCCTCGTAGAAGGTGCGCAGCTGGAGCCGGGCGAAGTGGGCACCGAGGCAGACGTGCGGGCCGTCCCCGAAGGAGACGTGCGGGTTGGGCGTCCGGCCGAGGTTCAGGCGGCCGGGGTCGGTGAAGACGCGTTCGTCGTGGTTGGCGGAGGCGTGGAAGACCACCACCTTGTCGCCCGCCCGGATGCGCTGCCCGGCCAGCTCGGTGTCGACGGCGGCGGTCCGTCGGAAGCTGAGCACCGGCGGGTGCACGCGCAGGAGTTCGTCGACGGCACGATCCGTCGGGGCCCGGCCCTCGGCGAGCAGGCGGTAGGCCCCCGGGTCGCGGGCCAGCGCGAGCAGCCCGCCGGGCGCCGCGCTGCGCACGGTGTCGTTGCCCGCGACGGTGAGCAGGAAGAAGAACATCTCCAGCTCGGCGGGGTCGAGTCCGGCCTGGGCGAGGGCGGTCATCACGTCGTCGCCGGGGTGCGCGCGCTTGTGGGCGGCAAGTTCTCGGGCGTACGCGAACATCTCGCCGAGCAGGGCCGGTGAGCGCGGGTTGAGCGGCTTGCCGTCCGCGCCGAGGAGCGGAGCCGGGGCGTCGTCGGGGTCCTGGTAGCCGATGACCCGTACGGTCCACTCCAGCAGCAGGGCCCGGTCGGCGGGCGGGACGCCCAGCAGGTCGGTGAGGTTCAGCAGGGCGTATTCGTCGGTGACGGCGCGCACCACGTCGGCGGCGCCGTCCTCGGCCTTGTCCCTGGCGGCGGCGAGCAGGGCGCGGGCTCGGTCCCGTACCCGCCCGGAGAAGGCGTCGACCCGGGCGGGGGTGAAGGCGCGGGCGACGAGACGGCGCAGCCTGCCGTGGTCGCCGGCGGCCTTGTCCGGGTCCTGGTTGAGCATGGTGCGGCGCAGGAACGGCAGGTCGGCCGGGTCGGGGTCGCGGATCTGGGTGGCGCCCAGCCAGGAGGAGTACGTCCGGTGGTCGCGCAGGACCCGGACGACGTCGGCGTGCCGGGTGACGGCCCAGAAGCCGGGGCCGGCGGGCCAGCCCTGGATCTCCGGCTCCGGCTGCCAGGCCACGGGGTGCCGCTCGCGCAGCAGCCGGTAGCTGTCGTGCGGGACGCCGGCGGCGTAGATGCGGGGGTCGAAGACGTCGGGGACGTCTGCGGCGTGGTCCATGGGGCCACCGTGACGGTTGGGCGGCCCCGCCCGCAAGGGCGCGGCCGGCGGCGGGCCGGCCGCGCACGTCAGCGTTGCGTGTCGCAGTCGGCGGACGGGAGGGCGGCGTCGGGGCCCTGCAGGGTTACCGGGCTCATGGCGTCCCGTGCGGCGGAGACGCCGACGGTGCACACCAGCTGCTTGCGGGCCAGTTCCGACAGGCTGCCCACGGCGAACGGGACACGGACCGTCACCCCCTTGCCCGGCGAGTACTCGCCCACCGACGCCTGCTCCGCCTGCCCGGCGGGCAGCCGCGGCAGCTCCGTGGTGAGCCCGGCCGCCTGAGCGGGACCGACGGGGCCGTTCAGCAGCAGCCGCAGGACCACGACGGGCGCGAGCGTGTATTCGGCGCTGACCACGAACGGGACCGGGACGAGCCGGTCGTTCTCCTTGGAGACGAAGTAGAGGACGGCAGTGGTCCTGTCGCGGGGGACCTTGGCGGTGGCGGCATGGCCGCTCTCGATCACCCCGGTGGTTTTGATCCCGCATCCGGCGAGCAGCAGGGCGCAGGCCGTCAGCACCGCCGTGGCCGCCGCGGCCCGGGACCTCGTCGTCCGCCCCGTCACGCGCGGGCCTCCAGCGGCATGTCGAGGGAGAAGAGGGCTCCCCCGGACGGCCTGTTGCCCGCACGGAGGGTGCCACCGTGCAGGCGGACGTTCTCCAGGGTGATGGCGAGTCCGAGTCCGCTGCCGGCGGAGCGGGTGCGGGCCGCGTCGGCCTTGAAGAAGCGGTCGAAGATGTGCGGCAGCACCTCCGGCGCGATGCCGGGTCCGCTGTCGGCGACGTCGATCAGCAGCCGTTCGCCGTCCTCGCCCGGTGCGGTCCGTACGGTGACGCGCACGGGGGCGCCGCCGTGCCGCAGGGCGTTGCCGACGAGGTTGGCGAGGACCACGTCGAAGCGGCGCGGATCGAGTCGGGCGCGTACCAGGTCCGGCAGCTCGGTGACGACGCGCTCGTCGTCCCAGTGGCGTCGTTCGAGGGTCTTGCGCACGGCTTCGGCGATGTCCACGTCGTCGAGGTTCAGTTCGGCGGCCCGGGCGTCGAAGCGGGAGATCTCCATCAGGTCCTCGACGAGGACGGCGAGTTTGCCGGTCTCGGCGCTCACCAGGCGCAGGGCCTTGGCGGTGTCGGCGTCGAGGCTCGCGGCGTCCTCGTCGAGGACCTCGGTCACGGCGAGCATCCCGGCGAGGGGGGTGCGCAGTTCGTGGGAGACGTCGGAGGCGAAGCGGCGGGCGCGGGTCTCCGCGTCCCGCAGCTCGCTCACCGACTGCTCCAGGGCGCGGGCGGTCTCGTTGAAGGTGCGGGCGAGTCCGGCGAGTTCGTCGGCGCCCCGGACCTCGATGCGGGTGTCGAGGCGGCCGCGGCCCAGCCGCTGGGCGGCCCGGCGCATGTCGCGGACCGGCCGCAGCACGCTGCGGGCGGCCAGCAGCGCGGGGATGATGGCGATGGCCAGCCCCGGGACGGCGCCCTGCTGGGCGGCTTTGACCAAGGCCTCGACGGTCTGCTTCTCGGTGGAGAGCGGGACGCAGGCGAAGAAGACGACCCCGGTGGGTTCGGTGTAGCCGTTGTGCTTGAAGAGGACGGGGACACCGACCGTGAGGTACGGGTTGCCGCGCTGGTCCTCGACGCGCTGGAAGGCTGTGTACTGGCTGCCGAGGACCTTCTCGCGCAGGCTGGCGGTGACCACGGTGGAGGTGGGCGAGGCGGGGTTGGTGGAGGCGCGCAGGTCGCCGTACTCGGCGAAGAGGATCCACGGGTGGGGTTTGCCGCGCTTGCCGAGGTCGATGACGATGCGCTGGAGTTCCTGCTGGTCCAGGGGAAGGGGGAACTCCTGCTGCTCGACCTGGTCCCGCAGGGTGCTGACGGCGGTGTCCTGGGTCTGTTTGAGGATGGCGTTGCGCGCCTGCTGGTAGGTGAGGGCGGCCGTGCTCACCGCGCTGATCGCGGCGACCAGCAGGAAGGCCGCTATCAGCCGGGTTCGCAGCCCGAGCGGGGCTATTCGTCGCACCTCGCGCCCCCTACAGGGGACCGAAGCGGTAGCCGAAGCCACGCACGGTCTGGATGTAGCGGGGGCTCTTGTCGGGGTCCTCTATCTTGTGGCGCAGCCGGCGGACGCAGGCGTCCACCAGCCGGGCGTCGGCGTGGTAGCTGTGCTCCCAGACGTACTCCAGGAGCTGCTGGCGGGAGAAGACCTGCTCGGGCGAGGCCGACAGGTGCAGCAGGAGCTTGATCTCGCTGGGGGCGAGGGCGACGCGCTCGCCGTTCTTGGCGACGGTCAGCCCCGCGCGGTCGATGGCGAGTTCGCCGTGGACCGCGACCTCGGGGCGGCCGCCCATGGGGTCGCTGAGCCTGCGCAGTACGGCCTTGATACGGGCTTCTATGACCTCGGTGCGGGCGGGTTTGACTATGTAGTCGTCGGCTCCGGCCTCCAGGCCGATGACGATGTCGAAGTCGTCGCCGCGCGCGGTGAGCATGATGATCGGCACCTCGCTGGTCTCGCGGATGCGGTGGCAGACCTGAACGCCGTTCATCCTGGGCAGCATCAGGTCGAGCAGGACGAGCTCGGGGCGGAAGCTCGCCATCAGCTCCAGCCCCTCCTCGCCGGTCTCGGCGGCGCTCACCTCGTGGCCGCGGCGGCGCAGGCCGAGGCCGACCCCCTCACGGACGGAAGGGTCGTCCTCGATCAGCAGTACGCGTGGCATCCGGTCAGTATCCAAGGTGGTGCGGGGCTCGTCCTACCGCTGGCGGCCGATCTTGCGCCGCAGGGAGTCCAGCTGGTCGGTGATCTCCGTCAGGCGCAGCGGCCTGGCAAGGAGAACGACGACGCCCACCAGGGCGATGGTTCCCGCCGCGACCGCGGCGAAGTCCCCGAACCGCTCGGCGGCACGGGCGGCCGCGTACCCGGCGGCGCCCGCCGGTGCGCAGGCGGTCAGCAGCCGCAGGTGGGTCCGTACGGCGCTCGCCCGCTTCTCGGTACGGGTGCCCGCGCGCGGGCCGAGCCTGCGGGCGAGTGTGTACGCGGTGACGGCGGCGCCCGCGGTGAAGGCGACGGAGGAGGCCGCGGCCATGCCGGTGACCGCCCAGCGCGGGGACAGCAGGAGGTAGGCGGCGCCCGAGAGCCCGGCGTTCAGGGCGGCGATGGTGAGGTTGAGGAAGAAGGGGGTGCGGGTGTCGGAGAGGGCGTAGAAGCCGCGCGAGAGCACGTACTGCGCGGAGAACGCGATCAGGCCGGGCGCGAACGCCATGAGCATGCCCGCCATGACCTCGATGTCGGCGGGACCGGTGCGCCCGTACCCGAAGACGCTGCCCGTGACCCAGGGGGCGAGGGCGGCGAAGACCGCGGCGGCGGGGACGACGAGGGCGGCGCTGGAGCGCAGCGCGTAGGAGACGTCCGCGCGCAGGGCGGCGAGGTCGCCGTCGGCCGCGGCCGAACTCATCCGGGGCATCAGGGCGGTGACGAGGGAGACGGTGATGATGCCCTGCGGGACGATCCACAGCTGGTAGGCGTTGCTGTAGGCGGTGTAGCCGACGCCCTCCGCGAGGCCCGCCTTGACCGCGAGGTCTCCGGTGGTGGTGGAGAGCCGGGTCACCACCCAGTAGGCGATCTGGTTGGTGAGGACGAGCATCACCAGCCAGCCCGCGTTGCGCAGCGGGCGGGTGAGACCGCTGCCGCGCCAGTCGAAACGGGGGCGCCAGCGGAAGCGGGCGGCGCGCAGCGAGGGGATCAGGGCGAGGGCCTGGATGACGATGCCCGCGGTGGTGCCGATGCCGAGGAGCCGGGTGTCGGCGGCGGTGAGGCCGTCTGCCGCGTCGTGGGAGAGGTGGAGGAAGAGCCCGAAGACGCCGATGATCACGACGTTGTTGAGGACCGGGGTCCACATCATCGCGCCGAACCGGCCGCGGGCGTTCAGTACCTGCCCGAGCAGGGTGAACAGGCCGTAGAAGAGGATCTGCGGGAGGCAGAACCGGGCCAGGGCGACGGTGGTGCTCTGCTGCGCCCCGCTGTAGGGGGTGTACGCGCCGACGATGAGCGGGGTGGCGAGGACCGCGGCGGCGGTGAGCAGGGCGAGTGCCGCGGTGCAGGCGGTCAGCAGCCGGTCGGTGTACGCGGCCCCGCCGTCCTCGTGCTCCTTGGCGGCGCGTATGAGCTCGGGGACGAAGACGGCGTTGAGCGCGCCGCCGATCAGGAGCATGTAGATGATGTTCGGGACGGTGTTGGCGACGGCGTAGCTGTCGCCGAGCAGTCCGGTGCCCAGCGCCGCGACGACGACCGCGGAGCGGATGAAGCCGGTGGCGCGGGAGACGATCGATCCGGCCGCCATGAGGGCGCCGCTGCGCAGCACCGAGGTCTTCTTCGGCGCCGCGTGATCGCCACGGGAGCCACCGGCGCCGGCGGCGGCCGGCCTGGTGTCGGTGGCCGTCACCGGCGGGCGAGGTAGGCCTGGAACGCCTTGTAGAGCGCCGTGTTGGTGTATCCGTCCATCGGGGTCTCCCACTCGCCTAGCGTCTCGACGACCTGTCCGCCGGTGCCGAGCTTCCAGCGCAGCAGCCCGAAGGAACGTTCGTCGGGGTCGAGGGTGGAGGGTACCCCGCGCATGTCGTACTCGTCGGCACCGAGGGCATGTGCGTCGCAGATCATGCGCCACTGCAGGGCGTTGCTGGGCCGGACTTCGCGGCGGTGGTCGGCGGAGGCGCCGGTCTGGTACCAGACCCGGTTCCCGGCGACGATCATCGTGTGGGCGGCGAGGATCTCGCCCTGGTGGATGCCCAGGTAGAGCCGCATCCGGCCGGGCTCCTCGGCGTTGAGGACCTCGTACTGCTGCTCGTAGTACGACAGGGAGCGGCCCAGCCGGAAGCCGTCGCGCTCCTCGGTGATCCGCAGCAGCCGGTAGAACTCGGGCAGGTCGGCGGCGGTGCCGACGACCGTCTCCACACCTGCCTTCGTGGCCTTGCGCACATTGCGCCGCCACTCCTGGTTCAGACCCGACCACAGGTCGTCGAGGGTGCGGCCCGCCAGCGGCACCCGGAAGACGTGGCGGGGCTGGGCGTCGCCGTCGTCCTCGCCGCCGCAGCGCTTCCAGCCGCGGGTGCGCAGCCGGTCGGCGAGGGCGGCACCGACCGGGTCCACCTCGGTGGCCAGGACGTCGGAGATCTGCCGGCCGGGCCCGGCGGCGGACTTGGCGGTGGCCGCGTCCCAGCGCCGGTAGGCGGGGGTGGGGCCGATCCGGACCGCGAAGGCGCCGGCAGCCCTCAGGTGGCGCGTCAGCGGGGTCAGCCAACGGTCGATGTGCGGATCGGACCAGTCGGCGACGGGACCTTCGGGGAGGTAGGCGAAGTATTTGCGGGTACCGGGGAATTGGCGGTAGAGAACCAGTCCCACGCCCGCTATCTGACCGTCGGGGTAGTGCCATCCGACCCTTTCGGAGCGCCAAAGGTCCTTCACCTGGGCCCAGGAGGGGTACTGGAGAAAACTCGCCTGCCGGTGCTTCGAAAGGAAGCCCTGGTATTCCGGTAGAGACAGAGGGCGCATCGTCAGTTCCTGCTGCCGCTGCTGCTGTTGCTGGGAGGTGGTCGCGAGCATGCACATGACTCTCACAGCCGTCCATGACCGGAGCGCGCGGCGATTGTGACCGGACGATGACCGTTTCGCTGCGGTCCATGTCACAACCGAAGAGACGATCTGTTATCCGGATCGGGGAACCTAAAGTCGTCCTGTTCGCATCTACATTTGCGAACGGTCATTGATGGAGGGGTTTTCGTTGAGCCGCATACGCCGCACCGCCATAGCGGGCACCGCACTTCTGACCGCCGCACTGACAGCCTGCTCGGGCGGGGGCGGCGACCAGGCCGGCAAGGACGGCAAGGCCGAGCTGAAGCCGAAGACGGACATGGCGGTCTCGGTGAATCTCACGGGCGATCAGGTGAAGGCGGGCGAGCCGGTGACGGTGACCGTCGCCGAGGGCAAGCTGGCCCAGGTGAAGGTGACCGACACCAAGGGCGCGGAGCTGCCGGGGAAGATAGCCGACGACGGCAGGACCTGGACCTCGGAGCGCAACGCCCCGCCCGGCGCGGAGTACAAGGTCGAGGCGCAGAACACCCAGAGCCAGAGCGCCACCACGCAGTTCAAGACCGGCGCCGCCGACAAGGTGAACAAGGTCTCGATCAACATCACCAAGGGCAGCACGGTGGGCGTGGCGATGCCCGTGTCGCTCGTCTTCGACAACCCGGTGACGAACAAGGCCGCGGTGGAGAAGCAGCTCAAGGTCACCAGCTCGGACAACACCGAGGGCTCCTGGGGCTGGATCAAGGACCACGACGGCAAGGACCGTGTCGACTGGCGGCCCAAGGACTACTGGAAGTCCGGCACGGACGTGAAGGTCGAGATGAACCTGAACGGCGTGGACTCCGGCAAGGGCGGCGGTCTCTTCGCCCGGGACTACAACACCGAGTTCAAGATCGGCAAGGACCGCCGGATCCAGGTCAGCCTCGACACCAAGAAGATGTCGGTGACCGAGGACGGCCAGGCCCTGAGGACGATCCCGATCTCGGCCGGCACTCCGGGCGGCAAGAAGGCCTCCTGGTCCGGGAAGATGGTGATCATGACCAAGGAGGGCACCATCCGGATGGACTCCCAGACGGTGGGCCTGGACAACGCCTACGACAAGATGGTCGATTACTCGATGCGCCTCACCTGGTCCGGCATGTACGCGCACGCCGCCCCGTGGAACGCCGGCAACTTCGGCCGCACCAACAGCAGTTCCGGCTGCGTGGGGATGAGCGACGCCGACGCCAAGGAGTTCTTCGCGCAGTCCCAGGTCGGCGACTCCTTCGAGGTGGTCGGTGACGGCTCGAAGGGCCAGGCGGAGATCGGCAACGGCTACGGCGAGTGGAACCTGTCCTGGGACGCGTGGAAGGCCAAGAGCGCCCTGAACGGCACCCCGCAGAACGGCTGACCCCTCCACTGACACGTATCAATCGTTACCAGCGCGTAACTTACTCACGGGTTACCTGCGGTAATCCGCTCCCGTTACCGTCGGGTCATTCCCCCAACCCGGCGTCCGCGAGGAGCGATTGATGAAACGCACCACCACCGTCGCAGCCGTGGCGGCCGTGCTGGCGGCAGCCGCCCTGGGCCTGGCCCCCCACCAGGCCCAGGCGGCTTCCGCACCCTCCGCGGCAGCCACCGTCGACGCCTCGTCGGAAGCGACTTTCCATGACATCCCCGGCTCCGGGGGCATCACCCTCAAGGGCAACGTCTTCACCCCCGCGGGCGCCGAGGCGGGCCGGAAGTACCCGCTGATCGTGCTCCCCAGCAGCTGGGGCCTGCCGCAGATCGAATACATCGCCCAGGCCAGGCAACTCGCCGACTCCGGCTACGTGGTGGTCAGCTACACCTCCCGCGGCTTCTGGCTCTCCGGCGGCCAGATCGAGGTGGCCGGCCCGCCCGACATCGCCGACGTCTCGGCCGTCATCGACTGGGCCCTGGCCAACTCCCCCGCCGACGCGGACCGCATCGGCCTCGGCGGGGTCTCGTACGGCGCGGGCATCAGCCTGCTGGCCTCGGCGCACGACCCGCGCGTCAAGGCGGTGGTCGCGATGAGCGGCTGGGCCGACATCATCGAGTCCATCTACTCCGGCCGCACCCAGCACCGCCAGGCCGCCGGGATGCTCGGCGCCGCAGGCTTCCTCACCGGCCGCCCCGGCCCCGAACTCCGGTCGATCCTCAGCGACTTCCTCGGCTCCAGACTGGACCGGGAGCAGCAGATGATCGAGTGGGGCAAGAAGCGGTCGGCCGCCGAGCAGGTGGACCGGATCAACGCCAACGGCGCCGCGATCATGCTCGGCAACGCGTGGGGCGACACCATCTTCCCGCCCAACCAGTACGCGGAGTTCTACGAGAAGCTGACCGGTCCCAAGCGCCTGGAGTTCCGCCCGGGCGACCACGCCACCGCCGAGGCCACCGGCCTGCTGGGCCTGCCCAACGACACCTGGACCAACGCCCACCGCTGGTTCGACCGCTACCTCAAGGGCGAGCGCAACGGCGTCGACACCAAGGCCCCGGTGCAGATCAAGTCCCGCAGCAACGACGCGTACGAGGGCTACGCCGACTGGAAGTCGGTCGGCGCGGGCGGTACCGAGAAGCTCGCGCTCTCCGACAGCGAACACCTCTTCGCCAATGTCGACTCCGGCGCCAACGGCGGGACCATCTTCCTCTCCAGCATCCTCGACCAGCTGGCCCAGGCGCCCCCGATCGCCTCCATACCGCTGCTCCCCCGCGCCTTCGCCGCCGTGTGGCAGTCCGGGCACTACGGCGAGGCGCGCCGGGTCCGCGGCACGGTCAAGGTCCACACCACGGTCACTCCCACCAAGGGCGACGGCACCTTCGTCGCGTACCTGTACGACGTCGGCCCGCTCGGCATCGGCAAGCTGGTCAGCAACGCCCCCTACACGTTCCACGGGCGCACTCCCGGGCAGTCCTTCGGCGTGGACCTGGAGCTGTTCTCCACCGCCTACGACGTGCCCGCGGGCCACCGGCTCGCCCTTGTCATCGACACGGTCGACCCGCTCTACATCGAGCACAACCCCACCGGCGCACAGCTGACCTTCTCCTCGCCGCACACCGATCCCAGTTACGTGTCGGTGCCGCTGCGCGAGCAGTGATCCGCGGCTGCTGCCGAGCGGGGTGGCCCTTTTGAGGGATTGGCGGGACCCCCTCAGTGCCTGAGGATCGTGACGTCCCGCAGCTCGATCAACGGATCGACGACCATGCGCTGCCCTGCCCACTTGTCGGTGTGTCGAGTCCAGGCAAACTATCCAGCCCGGGAAGGGCGCTTCCCCTCGACACGCCTAAAGGCGACATAAACATCCCGGCCGGTCACCCCTCGGAGGCCTCCGCGTACGCCTGGCTGAGCTCGGGGGATCCGGTCATCGCCCAGGACACCCCCGACTCGATCACGTTCAGCTCGCGGCCCGAGGCCAGCCGGATCACCGGCTGGCCGTTGGGCCACACCTGCCAGCCGGCTCCCGGGATGGTGCGGATGATCACGGTCCCGAGGTAGAAGCCGGCGTCGTTGCCGAGCCACGGCACGGCCTCGGGATCCCGCCGCCAGCGGGGCATCAGCTGGTCGAGTTCCTCCAACGAGGCCCGGCTCTCATCCAGTTCGAGTCCGGCCGCCCTCGCCTGGTCGCGCAGCATCTCGCACTCCGAGAACAACTCGGCCACACCCTCGGGATCACCGGCGAAGGCGAGGGCGAGACCCGCACCCCGTTCCGTTTCGCGCCGGTTCAGCCAGTTGTCCAGGAAAGGGATGTTCATACCGACCAGCGTCGCACCAGGATCCGCCCCTGACCACAGGGCGCGCCTGGATCCGCCGGCCCGGATCCAGACCGTGTCTACCGGTCGAGATCCAGGTCCACGACGACCGGCGCGTGGTCGGACGCGCCCTTGCCCTTGCGCTCCTCGCGGTCGACGTAGGCGTCGGTGACGGCCTTGGCGAAGGGCTCGTTCCCGTACACCAGGTCGATTCGCATGCCCCTGTTCTTGGGGAAGGCGAGCTGGCGGTAGTCCCAGTACGTGTAGGGGCGGTCGTACTTGAGGGGGCGCGGCAGCACGTCGGAGAGACCGGCGGCCCGCAGCGCCTCCAGGGCGGCGCGCTCGGCGGGGGTGACGTGGGTGAGGCCCTCGAAGACGGCCGGGTCGTAGACGTCCTCGTCGGTCGGGGCCACGTTGAAGTCGCCGAGCACCGCGAAGGGGCGGGGGCCCGCCGCGTCCTCGGCGACGGCGGCGGTCAGGGAGCGGAACCAGCCCAGCTTGTACCCGTAGTGGTCGTGCTCGACCTCCCGGCCGTTGGGCACGTACACCGACCAGACGCGCACCCCGCCGCAGGTGGCGGAGATCGCGCGGGGCTCCTGGACCCCTTCGTAGTCGGGCCCGCCGGGCAGCCCCAGGACCACGTCGTCCATGCCGACCTTGGAGAGCAGGGCGACGCCGTTCCACCGGCCGGTGGCGTTGACGGCCGACTCGTAGCCCAGCTCGCGCAGCTCGGCGTGCGGGAACTGCTCCGCGGAGCACTTGGTCTCCTGGATGCACAGGACATCGGTGCCGGAGCTCTCCAGCCAGGCCAGCAGGCGCGGAAGCCGGGCGGTGATGGAGTTGACGTTGAACGTGGCGATACGCATACGTCCCAACCTACCGCCCGGCACCGACAGTCACAGGTCGGCGGCTTCCCCGGCGGTGAGCCGGCCGTGGTCCGTGCCGCCCAGGCTGTCCAGGGCCATGTCGTAGATCGGCCGGGCGATGTCGGACAGGTACGCGTCGTGGATGTCGATGGCCCGCCGCGGCTTGACCTCGCGCAGGTAGTCGATCACCTCGGAGACCTTGTTCCAGGGGGCGTGCACCGGAAGCATCAGCGTCTCCACCGCCGCGTCGGGCACGGTCAGCGCGTCCCCGGGGTGGAACAGCGAACCCTCCACGAGGTAGCCGACGTTGGTGACCCGCGGGATGTCCGGGTGGATCACGGCGTGCAGCTCGCCGTACACCCGCACCTCGAACCCGGCGGCGGTGAAGGTGTCGCCGTGCCCGACGGTGTGCACCCGGCCCGGGTAGGCGGGGGCCAGCCTCTGTGCCACGCTGCGCAGGGTCCACAGGCCCGCCGCGGGATTGGCGTCGAGGGCAGCCCGCAGCCGGCCCTCCTCGAAGTGGTCGGGGTGCTCGTGCGTGACCAGCAGGGCGTCCGCCCCCAGGCCCGCGTCCGGTTCGCTGAAGGCGCCCGGGTCGATGACGAGCGTGCGCCCGTCCTTCTCCAGCTGGACGCAGGAGTGCAGCCGCTTGGTGAGCTTCATGATCCCAGGCTAAGGGCTGCCCCGACCGCTACGGGGTCGTCGTGGACACCACGTAGACCTTGGGGTGCTCGGGGTCCGTGAGGTCGACGGTGACGTCCCGGGTGGGGCGCGGGTCCAGCTGCTCCAGGGTGATCCCGTACCAGGTGGCATCCGGGGTCCAGTTCCACCCCGCGACCTCGGTGTCGTGCGGGGAGATCGAGACTCCGGGGGTCAGCGCGTCCCGGCTGGTGCCGAGGTCGGCCAGGAAGGCGTCCAGGTCGGCGGGGGTGACCGCTATCTGTGTGAACAGCCGGCTGGTGCGCCAGTTGTTGGTCTCCAGGAACCCGACCCGCCAGGCCTTGGGCGGGATGGGGACCTCGTAGATGCTGCGCTGCACCTTCGAGGGCCAGCCGGGGCGCACCTTGGACGCGCCGATCCGGGCGGCCTTGTCGCGGCCGCTCTCGCGGCTCTGCTGGGTGGAGACGGCGAGGTAACCCGCGGGTACGCCGACCAGCAGCAGGATGATGATCGCGGTGATCCAGCGGCGCTTGACGACGTGGCCGCGGTCCTCGGCGGCGGGCGGCGGCGTACCGCCCTCGTCGGGGGCGGACGCCTGGTGGGGCAGGGTGGGCGGGGTCACTGCTCGTTCTGGTCCTTGGATTCCGTGGGGCCGGTGGCGCGCCGGCCCAGCTGCGCGTAGCGCTCGTAGCGCTCGACCCGGCGGCGCGTGGCGCGGCGGAACCGGCGGGCGACGAGTCGGGCGAGGTCGGCAGCTCCGACCATACCCGCCTCGGGGCCGAGCTCGGCCTTGGCGATCCGGGCCTCGGGGCGGTAGCCACGGCCGGTGAGGTGGCGGCGGAAGGCGTCCCGGGCGGGGCCGATCAGCAGGTCGTCGGCGGCGCTGACGCCGCCGCCGATGACGAAGCAGGAGGGGTCGAGGGCGGCGGCGAGGTTGGCGATGCCGACGCCGAGCCACTGGCCGATGTCCTGGAGCAGCTCGATGCACATGGCATCGCCCTCGCGGGCCAGCTCGGTGATGAGCGGCCCGGTGATCTCGTGGACGTTGCCGCCGACCCTGGCGATGATGTTGTACGCGACCGGGGAGTCGGCCGCGGCGAGCTCGCGGGCCTCGCGTACCAGGGCGTTGCCGGAGCTGTACTGCTCCCAGCAGCCGCGGTTGCCGCAGGGGCAGCGGTGGCCGCCGGGGACGACTTGCATGTGGCCGAACTCTCCGGCGACCCCGTACCGGCCGCGCTTGACCTGGCCGCCTTCGAGGATGGCCCCGCCGATGCCGGTGCCGAGGGTGATCATGACGAGGTGGTCCTCGCCGCGCCCGGCGCCGAAGCGCCATTCCGCCCACGCCGCGGTGTTGGCATCGTTGTCGACCATGACCGGCACCGCGAGCCGGGACTGGAGGGCGTCGCGCAGCGGCTCGTCGCGCCAGGCCAGGTGGGGCGCGAAGAGGACGCGGGAGCGGTCGGCGTCGACCCAGCCGGCCGCCCCGATGCCCACCGCGTGCACGTCGTGCCGGTCGGACAGGTCCAGCACCAGCTCGACGATGGTGTCCTCGACGACCTTGGCGCTCTTGGACTTGTCCGGCGTCTCGGCGCGGATCTTCTCCAGGATGACGCCGTCGGCGTCGACGACGCCGGCCATGACCTTGGTGCCGCCGATGTCGATGCCGACGGTCGGGACGCGCGGGGCGGTCAGGTGCGACCGGCGCTCACGGGTCCCGATGGTCCGCAGGACGGTGCCTCGCGCCGCCCCCCGGTGGGCGAGCGTGAAGTCCCGGTACGTGCTCATCGAGTCGTGTCGCCCCTGTCGGAGGAAGTGGAGCCGGAAGCCGATTCGGTGGCGGAGCCGGAATCCGGATCGGCTGCGCCGGATGCGGCGCCTGGGCCTGATTCTGCCACTCGCTCCAGTTCGTGGCTCAGTTCGTCCAGCTCGGAACCGCCCGCCATCTGCCGGGTGAGCTCGTCGAGGGTGATCGAGTCGCGGGTGTGGCTGCCCGCCATGGTGCCGCGCTTGAGGAGCACGAACCGGTCGCCGACCAGGTGGGCGTGGTGCGGGTTGTGGGTGATCAGCACCACGCCGAGGCCGGCGTCGCGGGCGGCGGCTACGTACTTGAGGACCACGCCGGACTGCTTGACGCCGAGCGCGGCGGTCGGCTCGTCGAGCACGAGGACCTTCGCACCGAAGTGGACGGCGCGGGCGATGGCCACGCACTGGCGCTCGCCGCCGGAGAGGGTTCCGATTGGCTGGTCGACGTCGCGCAGGTCGATGCCCATGCGCAGCAGCTCGGCGCGGGTGGTCCGCCGCATGTGGTCCACGTCGAGGCGGCGCAGCGGGCCGCGGCCCTTGGTCGGCTCGGACCCGAGGAAGAAGTTCCGCCATACGGGCATGAGCGGGACGACGGCGAGGTCCTGGTAGACGGTGGCGATGCCGCGGTCGAGGGCCGCGCGCGGATTGACGAGCACGGTCTCCTCCCCCTCGATCTCGAAGGTGCCGGCGTCGTGCTGGTGCAGCCCCGCGATGATCTTGATGAGGGTGGACTTGCCGGCGCCGTTGTCGCCGAGGACACAGGTGATCTCGCCCGCCGCGACCTCCAGGGAGACTCCTTGGAGGGCGCGGATGTTTCCGTAGTACTTGCTGACCTCGGTCAGCTTCACCAGGGGCGTCGCGCCGTTCGTCGTCACTTGCTCTCCTCCGCCCGCTTGCGGACCCATGCGTTGAGCAGCGTCGCGAGCAGGAGCATCGCGCCCAGGAAGAACTTGAACCAGTCCGGGTTCCACTGGGCGTAGACGATGCCGTTGCTGGTCATGCCGAAGATGAAGGCGCCGACCGCCGAACCGATGGCGGAGCCATAGCCGCCGGTCATCAGACAGCCGCCGATGACGGCCGCGATGATGTAGAGGAACTCGTTGCCGACGCCCTCGCCCGACTGGACCACGTCGAACGAGAAGAGGATGTGCTGGCCGGAGATCCAGGCGCACAGGGCGACGCCCATGTAGAGGCCGATACGGGTCTTCACGACCGGGACACCGGTCGCGCGGGCCGCGTGGGCCCCGCCGCCCACGGCGAAGATCCAGTTCCCGGCGCGGGTGCGCAGCAGGATCCAGGTGGCGACGGCGACCAGGGCCAGCCACCACAGGATGGTGATCTTCAGGGTGACCGAGCCGATGTTCCACTGCGAGGCGAAGAGGGCGCGCGCGGAGCTGAAGCCCTCCATGTCGGCGATGCTCTTGGTGGAGACCGATCCGCTGATCAGCTTGGTGAAGCCGAGGTTCAGGCCGGTCAGCATCAGGAAGGTGCCGAGCGTGATGATGAAGCTGGGCAGCTTGGTACGGGTCAGCATGACGCCGTTGAAGAAGCCGATGGCCAGGGTGACCAGCAGCGACACCAGGACGCCGACCCAGACGTTGGCGGTCATCTGGTAGCTGAACATCGAGGCCACCAGCGCCGACGTCGTGACCATGACACCCGCGGAGAGGTCGAACTCGCCGCCGATCATCAGCAGGGCCACCGGGACGGCCATGATCCCGATGGTGGAGGCCGAGTACAGCACCGTGCTGAGGCTGGAGGCCTGCAGGAAGCTGGGGGCGGCGAAGGAGAAGAAGACGAAGACGGCGGCCGCGCCGACCACGGCGCCCAGCTCCGGGCGGCCCAGCAGCCTGCGGACCAGGGAGGTGGGCGCGAGGCGTTCGTCCGCCGGGGCGGCGGCGCTCATCGGGTGCCCCGCTTGATGAACTCCTCCAGCTTGGCCGACTCGGCGGCCGTGACGATCTGCGGCCCGGTGAGCACCGGGCGGCCACCGCCGAGCACGTCCGCGTTGTAGCGGTAGAGCCAGAGCAGGTCGATCGCCTCGTAGCCCTGGAGGTAGGGCTGCTGGTCGACGGCGAAGCCGAGGGCTCCGGACTTCAGGTCGCGGGCGACGGATTCGTTGAGATCGAAGGTGTCCACCTCGGCCTTGCTGCCCGCCGCGTCCTTCGCCTTGACCGCGGTGGGGGCGAAGGGCGCACCGAGCGTCACGATCGCGTCGACCGAGGGGTCCGCCTGGAGCTTGGCCTGGAGGGCCGCCTGGACGGAGGGCATGTTGGTGCCCTCGACGTACAGGTTCTCCATCGTGCCGCCGAAGGTCTTCTTCGCCCCGGCACAGCGCTGCTCGTGGCCCACGTTGCCCTGCTCGTGCAGGACGCAGACGGCCTTCTTCCTGCCGCGCTCGGTCAGCTCCGTGCCGACCGCCTCGCCCGCGATCTCCTCGTCCTGGCCGATGTGGGTCAGTGCCCCGTAGGCGGCGGACTGGGCGGAGCCGGAATTGACCGTGACCACCGGGATGCCGGCCTTGACGGCCTTGGCGATGACGTCCTTGAGCGCTTCCGGCTTGGCGAGGCTCACGATGATCCCGTCGACCTTCTGGTCGATCGCGTTCTGCACGAACTGCGCCTGCTGCTGGGCCTGGTCGTCGTGGGCGTAGACGAAGTTGATGTTGTCCTTCGCCGCGGCCTCCTTGGCGCCCTTCTGGACGATGTCCCAGAAGGTGTCGCCGTCGCCCGCGTGCGTGACCATCGCGAAGGTCCAGCGCGGGGTGGACACGGCCGGCCGGCCCGCCGCGGCGGCTTTCGCCCGCTCCTCGGCGCGTTTGCCTCCCGTGCTGCTGCAGCCCGCGAGCGAGGCTCCCAGTACCGCCGCGAGCACGGCGCCCACGACGCGTACCCCTGTCCGAACCCTAGCCACGTCGCCGCGCCCTTCCCTCGTCCGTGTCGTCCGTCATCATTCGGTCATTCCGGTTCCAGCCGCCCAGTATCCGCCACAGTGGACCATGGCGGGCCATCGGGGCATGCGCGGGCAGATTGACAGGTCCCCCGGACGGGGTCAGGTTGAGTGCATGCGCATCGGGCTCATCGGAACAGGCCGGATCGGCTCGTTCCACGCGGCGTCGCTGGCCCGCCAGGCGGACGCCGGCTCGCTCCTGCTCGCCGACGCCGACCCCGCGCGGGCGGCCCGCCTGGCCGACCGGCTCGGGGCCACCGCGGCGCCCTCCGTGGAGCAGGTCTTCACCTGGGGCGTGGACGCGGTGGTCGTGGCCTGCTCGACCGAGGGCCACGCCGAGTTGGTCGTGCGCGCGGTACGCGGCGGCCTGCCGGTGTTCTGCGAGAAGCCGCTTGCCCCGGACCTGGCCCGCACCCTCGCCGTGCTGCGCGAGGTGGAGGCCGGCGACGGCGTGCTCCAGCTGGGATTCATGCGCCGCTTCGACTCGGGCTACCGCACCGCCCGGGAGCTGGTCCGCTCGGGCGCCCTGGGGCGGCTGCACACCGTACGCACGATGACCGCCGATCCGGCTCCCCCGACCGCCGCGTACCTGGCGGCCTCGGGCGGTCTGTACCGGGACTGCCTCGTGCACGATTTCGACATGGTCCGCTGGGTCACCGGGCACGAGGTGACGGAGGTGTACGCGGCCGGGTCGGACGCGGGCCCGCCGCGGTTCCGGGAGACGGGTGACATCGACACGGCCGCGGCCGTGCTGACCCTGGACGACGGCACGCTCGTCACCGCGACGGGCGGCCGGATCAACGGCGCCGGCTACGACGTGCGGATGGAGCTGGCCGGGGAGCTGGACCAGGTGTCCGCCGGGCTGGACGACCGTACGCCGATCGCCTCGACCGAGCCGCACGGCCCGCCCCCGGCGAGCAAGCCGTGGACGGGCTTCCTGGAGCGCTTCGGCCCCGCGTACGAGGCGGAGCTGACGGCCTTCGTGCGCCTGGTGCGCGGCGAGGGCCCCAACGCCTGCGACGGCAGGGAGGCGCTCGCCGCGTTCCGGGTCGCGGAGGCGTGCGAGCTCTCGCGCCGCGAGGGGCGCCGGGTACGGCTGGAGGAGCTGCCGGATCTGTGAGCGGCGGCTGCGGCTCCTCACACTGCTGCGGCTTGTCATGTACGGCTACCAGCACACCGGCAGCCGCTTCACTCCCCGGATCAGGGTGCCGGGGATCCAGTCGTGCGGGCCGGCGTCCGGGTCCTCGGCCAGGTCGGGGAAACGTTCCAGCAGGGCCCGGACCGCGATGCGGCCCTCCATGCGCGCCAGCGGGGCGCCGATGCAGAAGTGGATGCCGTGGCCGAAAGCCATGTGGCTCTGGCCGGTTCGGCGGATGTCGAAGACGTCGGGCGCGGTGAACCGCGCCGGGTCGCGGTCGGCCCCGGCCAGGGAGACCAGCACGGGCGAGCCCGCCTCGATCAAGGTGCCCCCGATCTCCAGGTCGGCGCGGGCGAAGCGGTACGTGGCGCTCTCCAGCGGCCCGTCGTAGCGGAGCATCTCCTCCACCGCGCCGTCGATCAGCCCGTCCGGATCGGCGCGCAGGGCCGCCAGCTGGTCGGGGTGCGCGAGCAGGGCCCGTACGCCGTTGCCGATCAGGTTGACCGTGGTCTCGTGCCCGGCCACCAGCAGCAGGAAGGCCATGCCGATCAGTTCTTCCGGGGACAGCTGGTCGCCGTCCTCGTCCCTGGTCCGGATCAGCGCGCTGAGCAGGTCCTCGCCGGGGCGCTCCCGTTTGGCGTCGGTGAGCTCGGCCAGGTAGCCGGACATGGCGCGCAGCGCCGCGGTCTCGGCCTCGGTGCCGGTCGGCGCGACGATCTCGGTGGACCACTGGCGGAACGAGCCGCGGTCGAGGTCGGGTACGCCGAGGAGTTCGCAGATGACGGTCATCGGCAGCGGTACCGCGAACGACGAGATCAGGTCGGCGCGGCGGTCGGGTCCGGCGGCCATCGCGTCGAGCAGTTCGCCGGTGACCTGCTGCACGCGCGGGCGCAGGGCCTCGACCCGGCGGGAGGTGAACTCGCGGGCCACCAGGCGGCGGAGCCGGGTGTGGTGGGGCGGGTCGGAGCGGAGCATGTTGGTGCTGAGGGTGGTGGTCGTGCGGTCGGCGTAGAGGCCGGCGGTCTGCCAGTTCTTCGACACGTCGGGGTGGGCGAGGGCCTGGCGGGCCTCGTCGTGGCCGACGATCAGCCAGATCCCTTCCCCGTCCGCCGTCTTGATGCGGTGGACGGGACCGTTCTCCCTCAGCCGCGCGTAGTGCGGGTAGGGGTTCTCGTTGAAGTCGTCGGCGAGGTTGCTGATGTCCAGAACTGGCATGGTGGCCAGCGTAGGGCCGCTGATCACCGTGGACGGGAGCGGTTTCGGACAATCGTTCAGCCGTCGACGGCGCGGCGGCCCCAGGCGGTACCGGCGAGCACGAGTGCGGCGCCCGCGAGGCCGAGGAGGCCGAGGTGCTCGCCGCCGAGGGCGATGCCGGCGACCGCCGCCCACAGCGGCTCGGTGCCGAGCAGCAGGCTGACGCGGGAGGGCGAGGTACGGCGGACGGCCCACATCTGCACGAAGAAGGCGAAGAGGGTGCAGAAGGCGGAGAGGAAGAGCAGCCCGGCCCACTCGGCGGCCCCGAAGCCGGTGGCCACGGCCCACGGGTCCTCCCCGGTACCGGGGACGCCCGCGAGCAGGGCGAAGACGAGGACGGCGCCGCCGAGCTGGACGGTGGTCAGGGAGAGCGAGTCGGCGTCCTGGACCGCCTTGACACGGGCCATCAGCAGGACGTGCAGGGTCCGGGCGAGGGCGGCGCAGAGCATGAGCAGGTCGCCGGGGCTGGGCGCGGTGAACCCCCCGCCCTGGGTCAGCAGGACCACTCCCGCGACGGAGGCCCCGGCGGCGGCGAGGAAACCGGCCGAGGGCGCGCGCCGCTTCACCACGGCCTCGGCGAGCGGAGTGAAGATCATGGTCAGGCTGATGATCAGCCCGGCGTTGGTGGCGGAGGTGTGGACGACCCCGTAGGCCTCCAGGAGGAAGATCCCGCCGAGTACGAGGCCCAGCAGCCCGGCGCCGCGCAGCTGGGCGGGGGTCAGCGCCCGCAGCCGCCGCCAGCCGGCCACGGCCAGCACCGGCAGGACGAGCCCGAAGCGCAGAACGAGTACGCCGATCACGGTCTGCGTGGTGGTGATGCCCTTGGCGGCGAGGTAGCTGCCGCCCCATACGACGGCGACGGCCAGCACGGGCAGGTCGGCGAGCCAGGCCCGGCGCGGGGCGGCGAGTGCGGGCGAGATCACGGTCACGGGGGCGTCTCCAGCGGCGGCGAGCGGGTGGAGACTTCGGCGGCTCGCACGGGTGCGGGGTCACCGTACCGGAGCCGATCATGACCGGTCGAGCCATTTGCGGGCGGCTCGCGGTGTGGCCGGTCGCGGCCGGCACGGCCACTGGCGGCTGTCAAGCCACGGGATTCAGGGACGTGACCGTGCGGGGGCGGGCGAGGCCTACTGGACGGACCCCCTGCTCCCCCTCACACCCCAGGAGATTCCCATGCCCCGCCCCTTCCGGAAGCCGCGCCTTCTCATGCTGGCCGCCTCGACCGCCGTGGTCGCGGGAGGCGTACTGGCACCGACCGGCGCGTTCGCCGCCACCCCCTCGGCGCCGCACGCGGTCGTGGCCGGTGCCCGCGCCGCGGCCACCGATGATCACGGCAGCAGCGACAAGGGGGCCACCCTCCTCGTGATCATCCGCACCGCGGACGGGAACGTCCGCATCTGGCCCGACCAGGGCAAGGACGCCGGCGGCTGGGTCAGCCCCATCGCCAAGGCCGTCACTGGCGGATGACGCCGGCTCGTCCGTGCTGCGGAACGGAGCCGCCACCGCATCCGGTGGCGGCCCGCCCTGCTGTACGGCGAGGTCCCCGGTCAGTCCGGGAACGAACCGAAGGTGGCGCGGCCCGTCGGCCGGTAGGTGTGGATGGCGACGCCGCTCGACGTCGTACGGGAGCCGGTCAGCTCGCAGGCCGTCGGCAGCCCGCCGGTCGGGAACAGCCGCCGCCCGGCGCCCAGGAACACGGGATAGGTCAGCAGGTTCAGCTCGTCCACGAGGTCCCGGGCCAACAGCCACTGCGCGAGCTGCCCGCTGCCGTGGACCTGCAGCTCACCGTCGAGGGCGTCCTTGACCCGCACGATCTCGCTCTGCAGGTTCTCACCGTCGAGCACGGTGACCGGGCCCCAGGCGGGGTCCTTGAGCGTGGTCGAGGCGACGTACTTCGGCAGCCTGTTCAGGTTGCCGGCGACCGGGTCGGCGGGGTCGTCGTGCTGCGGCCAGTACGACGCGAAGATCTCGTAGGTCCGCCGCCCGAGCAGGAACGCCCCGGTCCGGCCGAAGACCTCGGTGATGAACTCCCCCATGCCCTCGTCCGCGTACGGCACGAGCCACCCGCCGTACTCGAACCCGCCGCTGGTGTCCTCCTCCGGTCCGCCGGGGGCCTGCATCACGCCGTCAAGGGTCAGGAAGGTGGTGAGGGTCAGCTTGCCCATGGCTCTGCGCTCCTAGCTCGGTCGTCCGTACGCAGGTTCAGACTTCCGGGCCGCCGCGGACTCATCGGTGCGGCGCGCGAAAAACTCCATGTCCGATTCCCGCCAGCGCAGGACCGCGCACTCCCATTTCATTGAAACCGCAACCATTCATTGGAGGAGGACATCATGAACGGGATCGGGTCTGTGGCACTGGTGACCGGCGGCAGCCGCGGGATCGGCGCGGCGACCGCCCTGCGGCTGGCCGAGGACGGGCTCGACGTCGCGGTCAGTTACGTCAACGACGCGCGGTCGGCGGCCGAGGTGATCGGCAAGGTGGAGGCCCTCGGGCGGCGCGGGCTGGCCGTACGGGCCGACGCGGGCGACGGGGCGCAGGCCGCGGCGGCGGTGGAGGAGACCGTACGGGGCCTCGGGCGGATCGACGTCCTGGTCAACAACGCGGGGGTGGGCGTGCTCGGCCCCCTCGACGGACTGGGTCTGGCCGACGTGGACCGGGTGCTGTCCGTCAACGTCCGCGGGGCGTTCCTCGCGGCCCAGGCGGCGGCCGGACGGATGGGCGCGGGCGGGCGGATCATCACCATCGGCAGCTGCATGACCCAGCGGGTCCCGGGCCCGGGCGGCGCGCTGTACGCGATGAGCAAGTCCGCGCTGACCGGACTGACCAAGGGGCTGGCCCGGGAGCTCGGCGAGCGCGGCATCACCGCGAACCTCGTGCACCCGGGCCCGGTGGACACCGACATGAACCCGGCGGACGGGCCCTACGCGGACCCGCAGGCGGCGATGACGGCCCTCGGCCGGTTCGCCGCCGCGCGCGAGGTGGCGGCCATGGTGTCCTTCCTGGCCGGGCCGGACTCCGCGTACGTCACGGGCGCGGAGTTCGCGGTGGACGGCGGATTCGCGGCGTAGCCCCCGCCGGGCGTGCGGGCCGGACACCCCGGAGGGGCGCACCGCCGTGCGGTGCGCCCCTCCGGGCCGTGCGCGCCCCGGGGGTGTCGGCCCCCGGGGCAGTCGGCGGGGTGGTGTCAGCCGCCCAGCTCCTGGTGGCGGGCGGCGTGCGCGGCGGCGCCGGCCTCCGTCAGCGAGCCGTGCAGCCGCAGGCGGGAGAAACCGCCGTCCGGGAAGATGTCGATCCGCACGTGCGTGCCGACCGCCGGGGTGTCCAGCACGAAGCGGTGGTTGGTGTCGGGCTGCAGGCGGGTGCGCGGCAGGAACTCCGTCCACTCGCCCTCCTCGCCCGTCTTGACCGACAGGGAGGCCCAGCCGGCCGAGTTGCCCTTGAGGTAGGCGGTGTCGATCTCGACGGCGCGGATCTCGGACTCGGCGACGAGCTGGTAGCGGATCCAGTCGTTGCCGTTGTCGCGGCGGCGGGCGGTCTCCCAGCCGTCGTCCATCTTGCGGGAGCGGCCCGGGTTGATGGTGTTGGTCGGCGGGGAGTAGAAGCGGTTGGACGCGTCCTGGACCGAGCCGCCGTTCTCCAGGGCGACCACGTCGAAGGTGCCGAGCGTGGCGAGCCACTTCGGGTCCTGGGCGACCTCACCGTAGACGCGCAGGCGGGCGATGCCGCCGTCCGGGTGCTGGTTGACGCGCAGGTGCGTGAAGCGCTGCTCGGCGTCGACCTCGAAGCCGTTGGCCGCGTGGCCGCCGACCGGGGTGCGGGGGACGAGCACGGTCCACTTCACGTCGTCGCCGAGGAGCTCCTGCGGGGTCGGCGCGAGGGCGCCGTCCCAGTTGGTGCCCTCGATGGAGACGGCCTGCGGCATGTTGCCGCGGAAGTGGGCGGTGTCGACGACGATGCCGCGGATGACGCCGGGGGCGCCCAGGCGTACGAGCGCCCAGTCGTGGTCCTCGGGGGTCGGCCAGGGCTGCTCGGCGGAGACACCGCGACGGCGGCGGGTCTCCCAGCCGTCCATGATCTTGCCCTTGTGGCCGAAGTGCTCCGGGTCGAAGTGCGCGGCCTCGGCGATGAGCAGGTTCTCGCGCTGGGCGAAGAACTCGTCGTTGGCGGCGATGACACCGGCGCCCAGCTCACGGGCGGCGAGGTTCGCGTACTGGGTGAAGGGGAAGTCCGCGGTGCGGTAGTCCGCGTACGGGTCGCCGCCTCCGTACGGGTTCGCGTTGCCGGTGAAGGAGTCAATCGCCACTGTCAGTTCTGCCTTTCGAGGAGGAGGCCCGTGGGCTCGTTCGGGGTGCCGTGGTCGGCGATCTGCGCACCGCGCAGCCAGGTGGACTTCACGACGCCGTGCAGGGTCTTGCCCGCGTACGCCGTGACCCGGTTGCGGTGGTGGAGTTCCGCGGGGTCCACGGTGAAGGTCTCTTCGGGCGCCAGGACGGCGAAGTCGGCGTCGCGGCCCGCCTCGATCGCGCCCTTCTGCGCCAGGCCGGCCAGGGCGGCCGGGGCGGCGGACATCCAGCGGACGACGTCCTCCAGGGAGTGTCCGCGCCGGCGCGCCTCGGTCCAGATGGCGGGCAGGCCCAGCTGGAGGGAGGAGATGCCGCCCCACGCGGTGGAGAAGTCGCTGGTCTTCAGGTCCGCGGTCGAGGGCGAGTGGTCCGAGACGATGCAGTCGATGGTGCCGTCCGCGAGCGCGTCCCACAGGAGGTCCTGGTTGGCGGCCTCGCGGATGGGCGGGCAGCACTTGAACTCGCTGGCGCCGTCAGGGACTTCCTCGGCCGTGAGGGTGAGGTAATGCGGGCAGGACTCGACGGTGATCCTCACGCCCTCGGCCTTGGCGGCGGCGATCAGCGGCAGCGCGTCGCTCGACGAGAGGTGCAGTACGTGGACCCGCGCGTTCAGCCGCTTCGCCTGGGCGATCAGGTTCCCGATCGCGGTGTTCTCGGCGTCGCGCGGGCGGGAGGCGAGGAAGTCGGCGTACTTGGGGCCGGGGACGACCGGGGCCGCGTCCAGGTGGTGCGGGTCCTCGGCGTGCACGATCATCAGGCCGCCGAAGCCGGTGATCTCGGCGAGGGAGGCGGCCAGCTGCTCCTGGTCCAGCTCGGGGAACTCCTCGACGCCGGAGGGCGACAGGAAGCACTTGAAGCCGTAGACGCCGGCGTCGTGCAGCGGGCGCAGGTCCTTGACGTTGTCGGGCAGGGCGCCGCCCCAGAAGCCGATGTCCACGTGCGCCTTGGTGCGGGCGACCTCCTGCTTGACGCGCAGGTTGTCGGTCGTGGTGGTGGGCGGCAGGGAGTTCAGCGGCATGTCGAGGATCGTGGTGATGCCTCCGGCCGCGGCGGCCTGGGTGGCCGTCCAGAAGCCTTCCCACTCGGTGCGGCCCGGGTCGTTCACGTGGACGTGGGTGTCGACCAGGCCGGGGAGCAGGACGTCGTCGCCGAAGTCCTCCAGCCGGGCTCCGGCCGGTACCTCGGCGTCGTGCGGCAGCACGGCCGTGATCTTCCCGTCGGCGACGGCCACCGAGGCGGCGCGCGTCCCCTCGGGGGTGACGACGCGCGTCGAGCGCAGTACCAGTTCCACAGCCACGTCGGACACCGGAACCTCCCCATCTACTTCCACAGAGCGAAATTCAACGTTCTGTTGACGGAGTCTGCGGGGCGATCCGGAGCCAGTCAAGAGCGCCCGGACGGACCACTGACGCGCAGGCACTGCAATTGGATGTTTCCACAAGATGGAATTAAGATTTCGCTATACAGAATGTAGCTACCACCATCGAGGGACGGGAGGGTAACTTCCCGAGGACGTCCGCCACCCGGACAAACCGCCTCTGACCGGCGGGGACGGCATCGCCCCTGCACTAGGGCCGACGCCGACCGACCGGTAGGCTGATTCCTTGCCTGCCAGCACCGAAAGGACCGCGCCGTGCCGACGTCCAGCGCCAGCACCACCGACGCTTCCGCCAAGCCCACTGCCGCCAGCGGTGGCGTCCAGTCCCTTGAGCGCGCCTTCGATCTGCTCGAACGCATGGCCGACGCCGGGGGCGAAGTCGGTCTCAGTGAGCTCTCCGCCGCCAGCGGTCTGCCGCTGCCGACCATCCACCGCCTCATGCGCACCCTCGTGGCATGCGGTTATGTACGTCAGCAGCCCAACCGACGTTACTCCCTCGGCCCCCGGCTGATCCGCCTCGGAGAGTCCGCGTCGCGGCTCCTGGGCACCTGGGCCCGCCCGTACCTCGCCCGCCTGGTCGAGGAGACCGGGGAGACGGCGAACATGGCCCTGCTCGACGGGGACGAGATCGTCTACGTCGCCCAGGTGCCGTCCAAGCACTCCATGCGCATGTTCACCGAGGTCGGCCGCCGGGTGCTCCCGCACTCCACCGGAGTGGGCAAGGCGCTCCTCGCCCACACCCCCGCCGACGAGGTACGAGCCCTGCTGGCCCGCACCGGAATGCCGGCGGCGACCGAGAAGACCATCACCACGCCCGAGGGCTTCCTCGACGCGCTGGAGCAGGTCCGCAAGGTGGGCTACGCGGTCGACGACAACGAGCAGGAAATAGGAGTCCGCTGCCTCGCCGTGTCGGTGCCGAACTCGCCGACCGCCGCCGCGATCTCCATCTCGGGCCCGGCGGGCCGGGTGACCGAGGCGCTGACCGAGTCGATCGTGCCGATCCTGCAGGGCGTGGCGGCCGAGCTGTCCGTGGCCCTGTCCAACCAGAACCCCGCCTAGCAGCAGCCCCGGCAGGCAGTCGTACGAAGGCCCCGGCCGCCCCTCGGAGCGAGGGGCGGCCGGGGCCTTCGCGTGTGTCAGGACGACGCCGGGACCGGGTCCGGGCTCTGCGACAGGCGGCCGTCGGCCATCGTCGCCGTACGGTCCATCCGGTCCAGGTGGGCGTGGTCGTGCGTGACCAGCACCGTGGCCGTCGAGCGCTGGCGGGTCAGCGTGACCAGCAGGTCGAGCACGGCCGCGCCCCGCTCGTGGTCGAGGGCGCTGGTCGGCTCGTCGACCAGCAGCACGGCGGGCTCGTTCATCAGGGCGCGGGCGATGTTGATCCGCTGGCGCTGGCCGCCGGAGAGCTGGTGGGGCCGCCTGTCGGCCTTCTCCGCCAGACCCACCGCGTCCAGCAGCTCCAGCGCGCGCCTGCGCAGCGCCCGCGCGGGCCGGCCCGATACGTGCGCCATGACCTGGAGCTGTTCGGCGGCGGTCAGCGAGGCGAGCAGGTTCGGCTGCTGGAAGACGATGCCGATCTTCTCCCGGCGCAGGGCCGACTTCTCGGCGGCGCTCAGCGCGGCGGTGTCCTGGCCGGCGACGACCACCCGGCCGGAGTCCGGGGTGACCAGCGTCGCGGCCACGGCGAGCAGGCTGGACTTGCCGGAGCCGGAGGGGCCGATGACCGCCGTCAAGGTGCCCGCGGGCACCTCCAGGCCGACCGAGTCGAGGGCGGTGAGCCTGCTCTCGCCGTCGGGGTAGGTGAGGGTGACGTCGTGCACGAGCAGGGTCATCGGGCGCTCCCGAGGGCGGTCAGCGGGTCGACGGCGGTGATCCGCCGGATGGACAGGGCCGCGCCCAGGGCACCGAGCACGATCATGACGGCGGCCGGGACGAGCACGGTGGCGGCGTCGAGCACGAAGGGCACGTTCCCGCCGCTGATCAGCGCGCCGAAGCCGGCGGCGAGCGCCGTGCCCAGCCCGGTGCCGATCGCCAGCATGACCACGGCCTGGCCGAGGGCGTCCTTCAGCAGATACGGCGTCGAGGCACCCAGTGCCTTCAGCACGGCGACGTCCCCGCTGCGCTGGATGGTCCACACGGTGAAGAAGGCTCCTATCACCAGGGCCGAGATGGCGAAGAGGAAGCCGCGCATCAGCTGGAGCGAGCCGTTCTCGGCCTGGTAGGAGCCTATGGCGCCCAGGGCCTCGTCCACGGTCTGGGCCTTGGTGGCGGCGGCCTTGTCCGCGGCCGCCAGGTCCATGCCGTCGCCCGAGACGGCGACGACGGTGGCGAGCGTGTCGGGGGAGGTGCCGGGGTTGCCGATGCGCTGCCAGTCGTTCAGGTCCATCCAGACGACAGGGGTATGGCTGTAGGCGGCGGTGCCGCAAACCGCGGCGACGGACAGTTCGAGCGGGCCGATCCTGAGCCTGGCGCCCGCGGTGAGGCCGCCCAGCTCCTTCGCGGCCTTCTCGGTGAGCACCACCCGTCCCTGGGCGAGGCCGCTGCCGCGCGGGCCGAGCTTCCCCGAGGGCTCCACCCCGAAGACCGAGACGGCCGCGGTGCGCTCGCCCGAGGCGGCATTGGTGGTGCGGATGCCGAGCGGCTCCGCCGACGTCACCCCTGGCTGCCCGCGCCATGCCTGCCAGGCCTTCTCCTGCACCTGGGAGTTGGTGAAGGAGACCTTCTGGTCCCCGGCGGGCGCGGCGAAGGCCAGATGGGTGGCGGGCAGCCCGGTGACGGCCGAGATGTTCTCCCGGGCCAGACCGGAGGTGAGCCCGGACAGCAGGCCGACCAGCAGCGTGATCAGCAGTACGACGGAGCCCATGAGGGCGAACCGGCCCTTCGCGAACCGTAGATCTCTCCATGCGACGAACATGTCCCCACCTTGGCCGTCCGCGTGGGCACAAGGCATCGCGCCACGGTAGCGATCCTCGTATCGAAGGACGCATCCGGACATCAAACTTTTGGTTGACCGGGGGTGGTCCGGGCCCACTTAGGCTGGTCAGGTCATGGCTGCTCTGAATCCTCCCGCTCCGCCCGCTTCCCGCCCCCTCACCCCCGTCTCGAAAGTGCTGCGGCTGTGCCTGCACGCGCTGCTCCTCGGGCTGCTCGCGCTGGCCGCCGGACGGGCCGTCGCCGACTCCGCGCCCGGGGCCGGCTGGGTCGTCGCCGTCTGCGCGGCCCTGGCCGCCGTGTACGCGGGCGGCGTACGGGCCCCCGCCGTGCACGCGTCGCCGCGCGCCGGGGCGGTGTGGCTGGCCGCGCTGGGTGCGCTCTGGCTGGCCCTGCTGGCGGTCTCCCCCGACGGGCTGTGGATCGCCTTCCCGCTGTACTTCCTGGAGCTGCACCTGCTGCGGCTGCGCTGGGGTGTCGCGGCCGTCGCGGTGACCGCCTGCGCGGCCATCGGCGGTTTCCTCGCGCACAGCAGCGCGGTGACGCCCGGAGCCTTCCTCGGGCCGCTGCTGGGCGGGGCCGTGGCGGTGGCGACCGTTCTGGGCTACCAGGCGCTGTACCGCGAGAGCGAACGCCGACGGGAGCTGATCGAGGAGCTCATCACGACCCGCGCGGAGCTGGCCGCGGCCGAGCGCGGCGCGGGGGTCCTGGCCGAGCGGGAGCGGCTCGCCCGGGAGATCCACGACACGCTGGCCCAGGGACTGTCCTCGATCCAGCTGCTGCTGCGGGCCGCCGAGCGGGCGCTTCCCGTGGACTCGCCGGCCGTTCCCCACATCGCGCGGGCGCGGGAGGCCGCCCAGGAGAACCTCGCCGAGGCGCGTCGCTTCGTACGGGCCCTCACCCCGCCGGACCTGGAGCACGGGTCGCTCGCCGCCGCGCTGGAACGGCTTTGCTCGGGGGCGCCGGGGCCGCGGGTGCGGTTCTCGCTGAGCGGCAGGCCCCGGGTACTGCCCACCCCGTACGAGGTGGCCCTGCTGCGGATCGCGCAGTCGGCGCTGGCCAATGTGGTGCGCCACGCGCGCGCCGGGCGGGCCGAGATCACGCTCACCTTCATGGACGCCTCCGTCACCCTGGACATCGTGGACGACGGGCAGGGCTTTGACCTCTCCTCCGCCCCGTCGGGCGAGGGCGGCTTCGGCCTGCCGGCGATGCGCTCGCGCGCCGAGACGCTGGGCGGGCTGTTCACCGTGGAGTCCGGCTACGGCCAGGGCACGGCCGTGGCCGTCACCCTGCCCCTTCCCCTGGAGGCCGTCTGATGACCGTCCGACTGCTGCTCGCGGACGACCATCCGGTGGTCCGGGCGGGCCTGCGCGCGGTGCTGGACACCGAACCGGACTTCACGGTGGTCGCCGAGGCCGCGACCGCCGAGCGGGCCGTGGAGCTGGCGGCCGCCGAGCCGGTGGACGTGGTGCTGATGGACCTCCAGTTCGGGGCCGGTATGCACGGCGCCGAGGCGACGGCCCTGATCACGGCACGGCAGGGCGCGCCCCGGGTGCTGGTGCTGACGACGTACGACACGGACGCGGACATCCTGGCGGCCGTGGAGGCGGGCGCTTCGGGCTACCTGCTGAAGGACGCCCCGCCGGAGGAGCTGGCAGCGGCGGTACGTACGGCCGCGGCGGGCCAGTCGGCGCTGGCCCCGGCGGTGGCGCTGCGGCTGATGGACCGGATGCGGACCCCGGCGGAGGCGCTGACGAAGCGGGAGCTGGAGGTGCTCCAGCTTGTCGCGGACGGCCTGTCGAACCAGCAGATCTCCAAGCGGCTCTTCCTCAGCCAGGCCACGGTCAAGTCCCACCTGGTGCACATCTACGCGAAGCTCGGCGTCGACTCCCGCACCTCCGCGGTCGCGGCCGCCGCCACCCGCCGCCTGATCCGCACGCCGTAGGGGGCCAGCCCCAGCTCGGATACACCGGGCCGCAGGCGGGTGCGCGGCCCGGACCGGCGGGAGCATCGGGGTGTCGAGTCCCCGACCGGAGAGCGAGTCCCCCGATGTCCACCGCCGTCGTACCCCACCAACTGACGCCCCCCACCGAGGTCCGCACCGCCTTCGCACTCTGGCTGACGGCGGTGGCCGCCGGGGCGTTCGAGACCGCGCTCATGCTCGGCCGGGTTCCGGCCGACCAGATCGCCGTCGGCCTGGTGGTCCGCCTGACCGTCTTCACCGCGGCCGTCCTGGTCGCCTTCCGCATGCGCTCGGGCGCGCGCTGGGCCCGGATCACCCTGGCCGTCGGCCTCGGCATCGTCGGCAGCGCCTCGCTGGTCGTGGAACCGCTGAGGTACCTCCTCGACGGAGGGTCGCTCGCCGACGCCCTGTCGCGTGCGGACACCCTCGACCTGGTCTTCGGCGCGAGCCGGACGGTCCACCTGGTGGCCGTCCTGACGGCGGTGGCCCTGATGTTCCGCCCGGCGGCGAACGCGTACTTCCGCAAGCGGCCGTAGCCGCCGGGCCTACGCCACCCAGTACGGCCGATCAACCGCCGGGGTCAGCGGGACGCCCTCGTGGAAGGCCTGCGCGAGGCGGCGTACGCCCTCGTCCAGGCGGTATTCGGGCAGCGTGTACGGGATCCGGAGCCGGTGTTCGAAGGTCCCCGGGTCCACACCGAAGCGGGCCCCGCGGCCGATGTGCACCCCGGCGGCCGCGGCCCGCTCCCCCAGCGCGGAGCTGACCGGCTCACCCAGGTCGACCCAGAGCGAGAGCCCGCCGGGCGGCAGCCGCCAGGACCATTCCGGGGTGTGGCGCTGGAGGGACCGCACCAGGGCCTCGCGCCGGGTCCGCAGCTGCGCCAGGCGCGCGGGCAGGGTCCGGTCCAGGCTCTCCAGCAGCGGGAGCGCGACGAGCTGGTCGAGTACCGAGCCGGTCATGTCGGCGGAGACGCGTACGGCCGTCAGCTCGGTGATCATCTTCGCGGTGGCCCGGACCCAGCCCACCCGCAGGCCGCCCCAGTGCGTCTTGCTGAGCGAGCCGATGGTGATGACGTGGTCGGCGCCGCCGCGCGGGGCCAGCGAGGCCAGGGGCGCGGGCGCGGGAACGTCCAGCGCGATGTCGGCGATCGTCTCGTCCACCACCAGCCAGGTCCCGGTGGCCCGGGTGGCCGCGAGCAGCCGCAGCCGCTGCTCCGTCGGCATCAGCGCGCCCGTCGGGTTGTGGAAGTCCGGGATCACGTACGTCAGCCGGGGCACGGTCTGACGGAGCGTCGACTCGGCTATCTCCATGTCCCATCCCGCGTCGGAGACGGCGATGGACCCGGTGCGCAGCCGGGCGTGACGCAGGGCGTCGAGGGCGTTCGCGTAGGTCGGGTTCTCGGTGACGACCCGGTCCCCGGTCCGGCAGAGCAGGCTGACGACCAGCGCGAAGGCCTGCTGGGCCCCGGCCGTGACCAGGATCTGCTCGGGGCGGGTGGGCAGCCCGCGCCGGGTGAACCGCTCGGCGACGGCCGTGCGCAGGTCGGGCAGGCCGAAGGGGTGGTAGCCGGGGGTGCGGGCGAACCGGGGCAGCCTCGGTGCGGCCCAGGCGAAGGCCTCCGACAGGCTGCCCTCGGGTGCGCCCATGGCCGCGATGGCGAGGTCGATGCCGGGGTCGTCGTCGGCGCTGTAGCCGCCGGCCCCGACGAGGAGGTGCGCGCCGACGGGACGGTGGCCGTCGGGGAGTTCGGTCCAGGTGCCGGAGCCGCGGCGGCTGCGGACGTAGCCGCTCTCCCGCAGCAGGTCGTAGGCGCCGGTGACGGTGGCCCGGCTGGCGCCGACCGCCTCGGCGAGCTCGCGCTCGGCGGGCAGCCGTACGTGCAGGGCGATGCGGCCGTCGAGGATCAGCGTGCGCACGGCGTCGGCGAGCGACCGGTAGCCCGGGCGGGCCAGCACGTCGGCCGGGAGCAGGGCCGCGAGCTGTCGGCTGCCGATGGTTCTGTCCGCTGTCTGGACCACTCGCCCGTTCGCCATGCCAACCTCCCCTGATTGGCTCTGACGGCCAGGCCAATCGGGGACCAGACTCGCCGTATTGGACCCCGATTGGCAAGGAGCTTCGGCGATGCTGACCGACCGTGACGAACGAGCCCTGCTGGCCGCCACCGAGAACCGGATCTGTGAGCCGCTGCGGATCGGCGCCGCGCTGGCCGCCGTACGCGGCGCCCTGACCCGGGGAAGACGGCCGCTCGCGCAGACCCAGGAGCGAGAATCGGTGGCATGCCATCCCACACCGACCACATTGACCACCCAGACCACACCGACCACCCCGACCGGACCGGTCAGACTGCTGCACCGGTGATCGCGGGCCTCCTCCTGGCCGCCGGTGGCGGCCGTCGGCTCGGCGGCCGGCCCAAGGCTCTGCTCCCCTACCGCGGCCGCCCGTTGGTCGAGAACGCCGTGCGGGTGCTGCGGGAGGCGGGCTGCGGCCCGGTGCACGTGGTGCTGGGCGCCTCGGCGTCCGAGGTCCGCGAGCGCGCGGACCTGGCCGGCTGCGTGGTCGTGGACAACCCCGACTGGGCGCAGGGCATGGGCTCGTCCCTGCGGGTCGGCCTCGCCTCCCTGGCCGGTACGGGCGCCCGCGCGGCCCTGGTCTGCCTGGTGGACCAGCCGGGCATCGGGCCGGCGGCCGTGGCCCGGGTACGTGAGGCGTACCGCTCCCCGGCGAGCCTGGTGGCGGCGTCCTACGACGGCGAGCGCGGCCACCCGGTGCTGTTCGGCGCGGACAGGTGGGCGGACATCGCGGCGACGGCGACCGGCGACAAGGGCGCGCGCGTGCACCTCGCGCGACACGCCGAGGAGCTCACGCTGGTGGAGTGCGCGGACATCGCGGAGGCGTACGACATCGACACCCCGCCCGACCTGGCCCGCCTGCTCTGAGCGCGGTGTAACGGGAGTGGCACTGAGGGCCACCGCGAACCGGAATCTGTCGACTCGGAGAATCTCGACATCAACAAACCATTGAACTTCCACCATGAGGAAATTACTATCCACTGGTCAGAAGCGCCCTGAACCAAAGACGGCGCCCGCGACCGTATCCCGGAACTCTCCACACCCGACGGCACTGCGTGCCGTCCAGCGCGAGCATTCCCCCGCGGCCGCAAGGCACCGCCGCTGAAGGAGTGACAGATATGTCCGCACCAGCGCCGTCCCCGCTGGCCATCGTCGCAGCCGAGCCCCTGCCCCGGCAGGACGAAGTCCTCACCGAAGCGGCCCTCGCCTTCGTGGCCGAGCTGCACCGGCGGTTCGCCCCCCGCCGGGCGGAGCTCCTCGCCCGGCGCGGCGAGCGCCGAGCCGAGATCGCCCGGACCTCCACCCTCGACTTCCTCCCGGACACCGCACAGGTCCGCGAGGGGGACTGGAAGGTGGCCCCGGCGCCGGCCGCGCTGAACGACCGCCGTGTGGAGATCACCGGTCCGACGGACCGCAAGATGACCATCAACGCCCTGAACTCGGGTGCCAAGGTCTGGCTCGCCGACTTCGAGGACGCATCCGCTCCCACCTGGGAGAACGTCGTCCTCGGCCAGCTCAACCTCATCGACGCCTACGAGCGCCGCATCGACTTCACGGACGGGCGCACGGGCAAGACGTACGCCCTGCGGCCCGCCGACGAGCTCGCCACCGTCGTGATGCGGCCGCGCGGCTGGCACCTGGAGGAGCGCCACCTCCGGTTCGAGGGCGGCCCGGCCTCCGGCTCGCTCGTCGACTTCGGCCTGTACTTCTTCCACAACGCGAAGCGCCTGATCGACCTCGGCAAGGGCCCGTACTTCTACCTGCCGAAGACGGAGTCGCACCTGGAGGCGCGCCTCTGGAACGACATCTTCGTCTTCGCCCAGGACTACGTCGGCATCCCGCAGGGCACCGTCCGCGCGACGGTCCTGATCGAGACGATCACCGCCGCGTACGAGATGGAGGAGATCCTCTACGAGCTGCGCGACCACGCCGCCGGCCTGAACGCGGGCCGCTGGGACTACCTCTTCTCGATCGTGAAGAACTTCCGTGACGGCGGCGAGAAGTTCGTCCTGCCGGACCGCAACGCGGTGACGATGACCGCCCCGTTCATGCGCGCCTACACCGAACTGCTGGTGCGCACCTGCCACAAGCGCGGCGCGCACGCCATCGGCGGCATGGCGGCCTTCATCCCGTCCCGCAAGGACGCCGAGGTCAACAAGGTCGCGTTCGAGAAGGTCAAGGCCGACAAGGACCGCGAGGCGGGCGACGGCTTCGACGGCTCCTGGGTCGCCCACCCCGACCTGGTCCCGATCGCGATGGCCTCCTTCGACGCCGTGCTCGGCGACAAGCCGAACCAGAAGGACCGCCTGCGCGAGGACGTCTCGGTGGCCCCGGGCGAGCTCATCGCCATCGACTCGCTGGACGCGAAGCCCACGTACGAGGGCCTGCGCAACGCGGTCCAGGTCGGCATCCGCTACATCGAGGCCTGGCTGCGGGGCCTCGGCGCCGTCGGCATCTTCGGCCTGATGGAGGACGCGGCCACCGCCGAGATCTCGCGCTCGCAGATCTGGCAGTGGATCAACGCCGGTGTCGTCTTCGAGAACGGCTTGACGGCGACGGCCGAGCTGACCCGCGAGATCGCGGCGGAGGAACTGGCCGCCATCCGCGCCGAGGTCGGCGAGGAGGCGTTCGCGGCCGGAAAGTGGCAGCAGGCCCACGACCTCCTCCTCCAGGTCTCCCTGGACGCGGACTACGCGGACTTCCTCACCCTCCCCGCGTACGACCAGCTGCTCGGCTGACACCCCTCTTCCGGCTGAAACGCACAGCAGCCGGACATCCCCGACTCCGCCCTCGCTGCCACCAGGCAGCGGGGGCGGAGCTGTTTTCCGGGCGCCGAGCCGAACGACCGATCGGTTGTTACTTGTTCGTAACTTACCTGTACCTAGCGGTAACAAGTGGGCCCGTGTCACCTTTCCGATTGCCACCGGCCGGCGGTACCCCCACTTCCCCAGCCATGCACCGGAGTTCGCTCCGGCTTCGCCATGGCCTACCGCAGGAGTTCCGCAGTGATCGGATTCCGCAACGCCAGCAAGGACCGGGCCCGGAGTCGAGTGCGACGATTCGCCGGGGCCGGGATGGTTCTGCCGCTCGCCGTCGGCGCCCTGGTCGGCGGTTCCGCCGGGACCTCCGTGGCCAGCCCCGGGACCGGGCCCACCGCCGTCGTGTCCATGGGCGACAGTTACATATCCGGCGAGGCCGGCCGCTGGAAGGGCAACAGCCTGACCAACACCGGGAGCCGGAACGGGACCGACCGGGGATGGGTCACCGGCAGCACCTACGACCCCTCGAAGGTCTACGGGAGCACCGCCGGGGGTTGCCACCGCTCCGACTCCGCCGAGGTCAAGAGTGCCGGGGCGATCGCCGACGTGGCCGTGAACCTGGCGTGCTCCGGGGCGACCTCCGAGAACGTCTTCCGCGCCTCCAACGGCGGCGTGGCCTTCAAGGGCGAGGCTCCGCAGGCCGATCAGCTCGCCGCCGTGGCGGCCGCGAACAACGTCAAGGTCATCGCGCTGTCCATCGGCGGGAACGACCTCGGCTTCGCCGACATCATCAAGGACTGCGCCCTCGACTTCGTCCTCTGGAACTCCTACTGCTACGACAACCAGCAGTACGGCGTGGACCAGAAGATCGACCAGGTCATGGACAACGTCGGGAAGTCCGTGGACGAGGTACGGGCCGTGATGCGCGCGGCCGGGTACGCCGATTCCGCCTACCGGATCGTGCTCCAGTCCTACCCGTCGCCGATCCCGCGGGGCGCCGAGAACCGGTACACGCAGAGCGACTGGAGCCGCCTCAACAGCGGCGGCTGTCCCTTCTGGAACCGGGACTCGGACTGGGCGCGTGACTCGCTGGTGCCGCAGATCGCGGGCCGCATCAGGGGCGTCGCCGCCGCCAAGGGCGTGCAGTTCCTGGACCTTCGGGACATGCTCCAGGGCCGCGAGGTGTGCGCCAAGGCCAGCAAGCAGGTGACCTCCACCGTCCCGGCCTCGGCGAAGACCAGCGAGTGGGCGCGCTGGATCGACAACAACGAGTCGCAGGGCCTGATCCAGGAGTCCATGCACCCGAACCACTTCGGGCAGCTGGCCGCGGGTCGCTGCCTCGCCCTGGCCGTCGCCCAGCCCGCGGACTCCGGTGTCAGCTGCAAGAACACCGCCGGAGCCGACCAGAGCGGGATGTACCTGACCCCCGCGCCGTAGCGGCGAAATCCGGGTGATCGAAACGGTTCGGGCTGCCATGCTCTCGGGCATGGCAGCCCGAACCGCACGACCCTCCCTCTACATCTCCGTCGACATCGAGGCCGACGGGCCGATTCCCGGCCCGTACTCGATGATCAGCTTCGGGGCCTCCGTCGCCGGGCGGCAGGACGGCGCTTCGTATACGGCCGCGGACCCCGAAGCGCTCACCTTCTACCGCGAGTTGCGGCCGATCAGCGACGAGTTCGTGCCCGAGGCCCTCGCGGTGAGCGGACTGGACCGGGACCGGCTGGTCCGCGAGGGCGCCGATCCGGAGGCGGCCATGGCCGAGTTCCGCGCGTGGGTGCGCGAGGTCTCCGCCGGCGCGCAGCCGGTGATGTGCGGCTACCCGGCCTCCTTCGACTGGACCTTCCTGTACTGGTACTTGATGCGGTTCGGCGGCGACAGCCCCTTCGGCCACTCCGGATGCCTCGACATGAAGACCCTCTACGCGACGAAGGCGCGCGTCCCGCTGCGGGCCGCCGTCAAGGGCCGGATGCCGCGGGAGCTGCTGTCGCGGCGGCGGCACACCCACCACGCGCTGGACGACGCGATCGAGCAGGCCGAGCTGATGAGCAATCTGATGCTGTGGGAGGGGCCGGCGGACGGACAGGGCTGACAGGACGGACCACGGGCTACGGGCTACGGGCTACGGGCTACGGATCAGCAGCTCTTCCAGGTCACACCGGCGACGTAGAACCAGTCGCCGGCGGGCGCGTAGATCTCCACGTAGCGCGACGCGCCCTTGGGTCCGATGGCCGCGGAGTGGACCTCGTACCTGCCGTTGTACAGGTATCCGGACACTCGCGGACACCTGCCGTCGGCCTTGTCGTCCGTGACGGTGGCCACCACGACGTTCTTGTTCTCGCAGTATTGGATCCACGCATGGCCTTCGGCGCGGCTGGAGTACCAGGCGTCACCGCAATTCCAGTTGGCCCCGGCCGGTGCGGCCTCGGCCGGCCCGGCGAGCAGCGGGATGGCGAGCAGCGTGGCACTTCCCAGCAGTGCCGCGGTCTTCCTTCGCATGGCGGGGCTCCTTCGGTCGGACATCAGAGACGCCTGTCTACACCGAATTGACTGTCCGTCAGTTGCCTGCCGGGGCGGATGGCGCAATGGGGCTGCGCATACGACCGGGGCCGCGCCCTTGACGCGTCACGGCCCGGTACGGCGGTGCGCACGCCACACCCGCAGTGGGTGGCGTGCGCGCCGCCGTGCTGTCCGCGTGCCTGGCCTGTCCGGTCAGTGCACCGGGACCGGATCCGGGACGGCCGCGCCCGCATCCTTCCTGGCGCCGAGGTGGTTGAAGGCGAGGTTGAGCAGGATCGCCACCACACAGCCGGTGCTGATGCCGGAGTCGAGGACGACCAGCAGGTCCTTCGGGAAGGCGTGGTAGAACTCCGGCGCGGCGATGGGGATCAGGCCGATGCCCACCGAGGCGGCGACGATCAGGGCGTTCTCGCCCTTCTCCATGGCCGCGCCCGCCAGGGTCTGGATGCCGCTTGCCGCGACCGAGCCGAAGAGCACGATCCCGGCGCCGCCGAGCACCGGCAGCGGGACGACGCCGATCACGGAGGCCGCCATCGGGCACAGGCCCAGCAGGATCAGGATGCCGCCGCCGGCGGCGACGACGAACCGGCTGCGCACCTTGGTCATGGCGACCAGGCCGATGTTCTGGGCGAAGGCGCTGCACATGAAGCCGTTGAAGAGCGGGCTGATCGCGCTGCCGAGGGTGTCGGCGCGCAGGCCGCCCTCGATGGTCCTCGCGTCCGCCGGGCGGCCGACGATCTTACCGAGGGCCAGGATGTCGGCAGTGGACTCGGTCATGCAGACGAGCATGACGATGCACATGGAGACGATGGCGGCGACCTGGAACTGCGGGGCGCCGAAGTGGAACGGGGTCGGGAAGCCGATCACCGAGGCGTTCTTGACGGCGTCGAAGCTGGTCATCCCCAGCGGGAGAGCTATCAGCGTGCCCGCCACCAGGCCGAGCAGGATGGATATCTGCTGGAGGAAGCCGCGCAGGAACTTGCGCATCAGCAGGACGATGACCAGGGTGACGGCCGCCATCCCGATGTTCTTCATCGAGCCGTAGTCGGTGGCCGTGCGGTTCCCGCCCTGCGACCAGTTGAAGGCGACGGGCAGGAGCGAGACGCCGATCAGGGTGATGACCGTACCCGTCACGACCGGCGGGAAGAAGCGGACGAGTTTGCCGAAGTAGGGGGCGGCGAAGAAGCCGACGACTCCCGCGACGACGATCGCGCCGAAGATGACGGGGATGGCGTCCGCTCCCTCCCCCTTGCCGATCGCGATCATCGGGGTCACACCGGCGAAGGAGACGCCGTTGACGAAGGGGAGCCTGGCGCCGATCTTCCAGAAACCGAGGGTCTGGAGGAGGGTCGCGAGCCCTGCGGTGAAGAGCGAGGCGCCCATCAGGAAGGCGGTCTCGGTGGCGGAGAGGCCGACGGCGGGGCCGACGATCATGGGCGGGGCTACGACACCCGCGTACATGGCGGCCACGTGCTGGAGGCCGCTCGTGAACATTTTCAGCGGAGGCAAGGTCTCGTCGACCGGGTGCTTCTCCTCCGGTACTGCGACTGCGTCTTTGCGAAACCTGGGCGTCATGGCCACGGCTTCCTCCGGTCGGTTAACACGTCGGCAGGGACGTGGGTGTCATGGAGGTGGTGCGAAAGCTGTGCGAGTCGAGCCTGTTTTCAGTTGTGGGTGCGCAGAGCTGTGGGTATGCAGAAACGATTCGCCCGAGTCGGTTCTGCGGAGATCAAGCCAGTGGCACGAGTCACCGCTCCCGGGGGCGCCCGCAAAAGACCGGGCGCTTCCCGGGAACGGCTGCCGCGGACCCCGCTCGGGTCCGCGGCCGCCGGGCGGGGGGGGGCCCCCCCCCCCGGGGGGGGGGGGGCCCCCCCCGGGGGGGGGGGGGGCGGCGCCGCCCCCCCCCCCCCGGGCGGGGGCCCCGACC